>JAJBVT010000104.1 GCA_020859685.1 Rikenellaceae bacterium | reverse complement strand
TTCCCGGCTTACGGAGCGGCCCGATTCCGTTTAAATACCGGAGGCATTTTTTTGCTTTATGGTTTAAAAGCCGGTTAAAAATGTCTGCGGCAGGAGTATGCGTCGTATAACGAGCGAAGGTATTTTGGAAACTTCGTGTAATATAATTACCTTTATAGGCTGTTTAACTATATAAATTTTTTCAAAATGCCGAAATTAAAAACAAACTCCGGCGCCAAGAAGCGTTTCACCTTCACCGGTTCCGGAAAAATCAAAAGGAAGCATGCCTTCAAAAGGCATATCCTTACGAAAAAGGAGACTAAACAGAAACGTAACCTGACCTATTCGGGTCTCGTTTCGCCGGCCGACGAGGCCAAAGTGAAGATGATGCTTCGCTAACGGGGCGTTACATTCATCTTTAAATGTTAAATTAAGAGTGAGTTAGCCCCGAAGAATACGAGAAAAACGTATCGCTAACCATTCGTAAAACTTAAATTTATGCCAAGGTCAGTAAATGCAGTAGCATCCAGAGCCAAAAGAAAAAAAGTTTTAAAACTTGCCAAGGGTAACTTCGGTTCAAGGGGAAATGTCTGGACAGTAGCGAAAAACACTGTCGAAAAAGGTCTTACGTACGCGTACAGGGACCGTAAGAACAAAAAACGTACGTTCCGCAGCCTGTGGATCCAGCGTATCAACGCTGCCGCACGCATCAACGGGATGACTTATTCGCAGTTCATGGGTAAGCTGAACGCCAAAGGTATCAGGCTCAACCGCAAGGTCCTCGCCGACCTGGCCATGAACCAGCCGAAGGCTTTTGAAAAAATAGTTAATACGGTTAAATAGGGTACTTCGACGGTACCGGTGTCCCCGCCTTTTTCACGAGAAGGGCGGGGATTTTTTGTGGGTTTCTGCGGGATAAGCCGCAGTCGGACGGGTCGGATATAGTTCACGCCGATAGCCCGATAAGAAAAACCGATTTGTGTTGCTCCTACGGAAGTGTTAATTTTGTATAAACGGAACTAAAACGACTGATATGGAAGAGAAGATTATCAAAGCCCTCGAAGAGGGCGGAGCAATGCGTCCAGGGGATATTGCCACCGCGGCAGGAGTCAGCAAGGACGATGTGACCAAAGCCATCAAGAAGCTCGTGGCTGACGGGAAGGTATTCTCCCCGAAACGCTGCTTCTATGATGTGAAGAAATAGCGGCCGGAAAGACGGCCTGCAAAGCTGGTTTTTAGGCCATAACTGAAAAGGAGACTACCGGATGGTGGTCTCCTTTGTTGTTCCCAAATACTGACCCGGGCCGGTTTCGGCTTGGGAAATATTTGGGATGCCTCTCCGCATATCGACAAAATGTGGTTCCGGATTTGTCTTCAGTAATTTACTTTTTGTTTTCATCTGCCCCACTTGCGCCATCTCCACCACTTCCACCACTTCCACCACCGGCGCCATTTCCGCCCCCGGCGGGCCGCACGTCTGGCAATAGCAGATGTATTTCGCCTTGATATTAAGTTATCGCTCTCCGGAATATATTTTCGTTACGTCCCCCGCTTTTACCGTTCTTCGTACCGGTGGCCTACGGTATCCCAGTCGATTATTCGCCAGATAGCGGCAAGGTAGTCCGCGCGGCGGTTGCGATAGTCAACATAGTAGGAGTGCTCCCAAACGTCTATGCCGAGGATGGGTGTAAGTCCGTCCCGCAGGGGATTGTCCGCGTTCGATGTGGTTACGATTACCAGTCTGCCGTCCGGGTCCGATACGAGCCATGCCCAGCCGGAACCGAACTGTGCCGTGGCGGCTTCGTTAAATTTCGATTGGAACGCCGCGAACGAACCGAAATCCCGCTCTATGGCCATCCCGAGCGCCCCGGTTGGTTTATCCGGACCGGAACCCTCGGGTGCGAAACCGTCGAAAAATATAATATGATTGAGTATCTGGGCGCCGTTGTTGAAGACGGCCCCGTCCGCCGTCATGGTTATTTCTTCAAGGGTGGCTTCGGCATAAGGGGTTCCGGGAATCAATCGGTTCAGATTATCTACGTAGGTCTGAACGTGTTTGCCGTGGTGGAGTTCCACGGTTTCCCGGCTCATCACCGGTTCGAGGGCGTCGGTCGCATAGGGGAGCGGAGGCAGGATGTGCACCGTCTGGGATGTCGCCGGATGTATGGCAAATGCGGCAAGGAGAATCAATAATCTTTTCATACGGTATCGGTTTTTACTCTAAGTTAGCAAAAACCGTGAGAACCGTACCACCAAAACAAAACGTCCCCGCAGGCGAAGACGTTTTTCAATCCGAAATAAGTGGTTAAACCCGGCGTCCTCTATATAATAAGCATGGCGTCGCCGTAGGTTCCGAACCGGTAGCCTTCCTCCCGGGCGACCTTATAGGCGTTCATAACCTGGTCGTAACCCCCGAACGCGCACACCATCATCAGGTGAGTGGAGTAGGGGAGGTGGAAGTTGCTTATCATCGAGTCCGCCACGTTGAAATCGTAGGGGAAGAAGATGAACTTGTTGGTCCACCCCTCGTAAGGTTTGAGGTGCCCCTCAGTGGTCACCGAACTCTCGATAGTCCTCATTACCGTAGTACCCACTGCGCAGACCCGGCGTTTGGCCCGCCGGGCGGTATTCACCATCTCTGAGGCTTCGTCGCCGATTACAATCTGCTCGGAGTCCATCTTGTGCTTGGTCAGGTCCTCCACGTCCACCGTCCGGAAGTTCCCCAGGCCTACGTGGAGAGTGATGTAAGCCTGATTTACACCCTTTATTTCAAGCCGTTTCATCAGGTGCTTGCTGAAATGGAGACCGGCCGTCGGGGCGGCCACCGCGCCTTCGTGGCGGGCATAGATAGTCTGGTAACGCTCCGTGTCGACGTCTTCTACCTTCTCGCGTACCCATTTGGGAAGGGGTGTCTCGCCCATCCGGTAGAGGGTCTCCTTAAATTCATCGTACTCCCCGTCGAACAGGAACCGGAGCGTCCGGCCGCGGGAGGTGGTGTTGTCAATAACCTCGGCAACCAGCAGGTCGTCGTCCCCGAAATAGAGCTTGTTGCCAATCCTTATCTTACGGGCTGGGTCCACCAGAACGTCCCACAGGCGCAGTTCCCGGTTCAACTCCCGCAGGAGAAATATCTCAATCTCGGCACCGGTCTTCTCCTTATTGCCGTACAGGCGGGCCGGGAAGACCTTGGTGTCGTTAAATATCAATACGTCCTCGGGCTCGAAGTAGTCTATAATGTCTTTGAATATCTTGTGTTCGATTTCGCCGGTGGCCCTGTTGAGTATCATTAGCCGCGACTCGTCGCGGTTCTCGGCAGGGTATTTCGCCAGCATCTCGGGTGAAAAACTGTAATTGTACTGTGAAAGTTTCATCGTCTGTTTATTTCCGTTTCCGGGGATGAGTTATAGCAAGTGTGAATAAGTTATATACGTTTCAAACCCCGATTTGTTTCATTCCTTGCGGAATGAGCGCATTATTTCTTCTACCTGCCACGCGTTTTCGGCCGTGTAACTGCCGCTGCGCGTCCTGCGCAGGGAGGTCAGGTGGGCACCGCTGTCGAGCAGTTCACCCAGTTCCATCGCGATGGAACGGATGTAGGTACCTTTACTGCACTCGATGCGAAGGCGTACCCGCGGCAGGTCGAAACCGAGCACCTCGATATCGTATATCGTGACGGACGCCTTACGCATTTCGACCTCCGTGCCCTCCCGGGCGTATTCGTAGGCCCGCTGGCCGTCGATCTTCTTTGCCGAGTAGACGGGCGGGGTCTGTAACCGCTCGCCGCAGAGCTGCGCCAATGCTCCATCCAGCAGTTCCCGGGTGATATGTTCATAGGGATAGGTCCGGTCCACCGGGTGTTCGAGGTCGAAACTCGGCGTGGTGGCCCCCAGCATAACGTCGCAGACATACTCCTTGCGCTCGGCCTGAAGCGTGTCCACCAGTTTGGTCGCGCGGCCGGTACATACCAGCAACACGCCGGTGGCGAGGGGGTCGAGCGTACCGGCATGGCCGACCTTCAGTTTACGGAAGCCGTTGCGCTGTAACAGGAATTTGACCTTGCGCACCACGTCGGTAGAGGTCCAACCGAGCGGTTTGTCGATATTAATAACGTAACCTTCGGCGAAATTTGTATCGACGGGGAATATTTTTTCCAATTCTTCGGGTTGTGATGTGGTGTATATCAGGTGAAACTGATGATGATGGAGGTAAGACCCACCGCCACACAGTAGACGGCGAACCAGATTAGCCTGCCGCGGTTAATCAGGCTTATCATCCATTTACAGGCTACCATCCCGCTGATAAACGCCGCAATGAATCCCGCCGTTACGGCGGGCGTGAACAGGCTTCCGACGGCGGGCGCCTTTATTATTTCGAGTATGTTCATGCCGATTATCGGTATGAGAACCATCAGGAAGGAGAATTTCGAAACTTCCTCCCTCTTCACCCCCTGTAACAGCCCGGCCGATATGGTGCAACCGGACCTCGACAGGCCGGGAAAGATAGCCACGGCCTGCGCGATACCTATTACGAACGCGCTGACCGGTGTCACCGGCTTCGAGCGGGGCTTTGCGAAGTGTGCGAAGGTAAGCAGGCTGGCCGTAACCAGAAGCATAAAGCCCACCAGCCGTATATTGCTGGTAAAGAGATCTTCGATCCTGTCCTGAAACATCAGCCCCACGAACGCGATAGGTACGAGGGATATAAGGATATTCAGGACGAATATCGTCTCCGGGTTCATCCGGAACTGGAAAAGGCCGCGGAAAAGTTTGACTATCTCGTGCCAGAACACCACAATCGTACTGAGCACGGTGGCGAAATGGACGGCCATCGTAAACTGGAGGTTACTCGGCTCCTCGATGCCGAAAAGGTAGTTGGCCAGTTCGAGGTGGCCGCTGCTGCTTACGGGCAGGAACTCCGTAAGGCCCTGAATCAGCCCGAGGATTATCGCTTCCCAAATTGGTATATCCATCTTTTTAGTGTGAAATTTCGGTTAACCGGAAAGTACCGCTCCCGGAGGTTACACCCGCCCCGGAGGGGCAACCGTCCTGTAATCCGTCCGTTCCGGTATATCCGCTAGCCCCGGAAAGTCACGGCGCCGGATTGACCGGCGTGAGCAGGGACCGGTAAAGCTGCCGGGCAGCTAAACTCAGGCTTTATCCGACCCGGTCCTCTTATCTTTGGCCATGATGGCGTAGATTTCAAACGCAAAACCGGCAAGTACCATAATGGGGGCCAGCGTTATCCTGCGGAAACTGAACATCTCGTAATTGAATACGTTCGGGTCGTCGCTCCGACCGCCTGTCATCAGTATGAATCCGAGCACGATTATGGCGAACCCTATCAGCATCAGTTTGTAATTGTACCGTGTCAGAGGCATCTGGGCCTCGTTATCCTCCGTCACCTTGTTCCTTGTAACGCTCTTTTTCTGTTCTGCTTTGTTTGCCATAGTATCTACTAAACGCCCGGGTCACCCGGTTTATTGGACGGAAATGTCAAATTTTGTATTTCGCCGCCGGAAGGGGTGAAATAACGGTGGCCGGATTAGTAATAATTTACCGCGCCGGTCGGGAGCCGTACGAATTTGTTGACGGCAAATATAGTGAAAAACAGCGATATGATTATCCCCGCCAGAAACATTCCGGCAACGATATAGACCGCCTGTGCGTCGGCGCCGCTAAAACTAATTTCGGGCAGGCCCCGGTGGATGCCGTAGAGCATCCCGGCGAACATCGCCGTGGCAATCAGCGCGGACCAGATGCCCTGCATCACCGCGCTTCCGGCGAATGGGCGTATGATAAATCCGCGCGTCGCCCCCACCAGTTTCATGGTGCTGATTATGTAGCGCTTGGAGTAGATTGAGACCCTTATAGTGTTGTTCAACAGTATAAGAGAAATGACGAGCAAAGCACCGCCGAAGAAAAGCAGTACCATATTGAAGGTGTTGATATTCGGCCCTATCTTCTCAAGCACACCGCGCTGGTAATCCACCTCGTTCACCCCGTACCACGAGGACACCTCCATCTCGAATTCCCGCATCTTCCCGGCATCCGGCCCCGCCGCACTAAGTTTGACTTCGAATGTGTCGGGCAGGGGGTTGTATCCGAGAAATTCCACGAAATCGCCCGCTTCCGACCGGAACTCTTCGGCCGCCTGATCTTTCGATATAAAAATTACGTCGCTCACCGCTTCCTGTGCCAGCAGGCGGGTCCGTATAACGGCCTGCTCGTCGGGAGTTATATCCTCGAGGTTGACATAGACCGAGATATTCTTCTTCATCCGGTCTGTAACGTCCAGAGCGCTGACAATCAGGTAGCTCACCGAACCCAACAGGAACAGCACCAGCGAGATGCTGACCGTGGATATGATATAGGAATTGCGGACCTTCCTTTTAAGACGTCTGTTCTCCTGCATCTTTACGCCTGTTTTTATTGCATGAATATGTCGCCGCGGCCGCTCCGGCCACCGCAAGGATTATCACTATGAAGAATACGGTACTTACCGTATAAACCGTCCCGAACCCGGCTGCCCGGTAACGGAACTCCACCGTGTGGCTTCCGGCCGGTAAGGCCATTGCCCGCAGGATATAGTCGGCCCGGAAGTGGGGCTGTTCGGTCCCGTCCACGTATGCCGTCCACCCGCGGTCGTAATAGATTTCCGAGAATACGGCCACCGCCGGTTCCGGGGAGGTGTATTCGTATCGCAGGTAGTTGGACCGGTATTCTGTAAGGGCTATTGCAGCGGTCGAGTCCGCAGGCCGGTAGTCCGCATTCGGCTCCCGGAACCTGCGGTCGGCGACCGCGGTGGTCTTGGTGTCGATTTCGTCCAGCGCGTCTATCTCCTGCCTCGGAGTGTCGACCCAGATGATTTCGTCCACGAACCACGCGGGACCGTTGGCGTCCGGGTTGCGGACCGCCGAAGCCCTGCCGCCCTCGTCGTAAACGATAAAGTATTTGGTGTTGAGCATATCGGCCACCTCCTGGTTACCCTGCGAGAGGTGCCGGTCTATAATATCCTGATAGCGCTGCATCTTGGCCCCGTGGTAGCCGCCCACCGAGCGGTGGAAGTACGAAGTGGTTGCGTCGTTGAACGTCCCGGCAGTGTTGTATACGCGGTATCCCAACTCCTTGTCGGCCATAATCTCCACATTGGCCTCGTTCGGGCAGATTTCCACCTGTGCCTTATCTACGAACTTACTTTGCGGCAGGTAACGCAGGTCTACCGGGACCATGTCGGCCAGCACCAGCACGGCCAGCGCCGCGATAAACACCCACCGGCGCAGCTTTCCGGCGGCGAACCCCCAGACTGCCCCGGCGGTTAGCAGTACGAATACGAACGACCGCAGGCAATCCGTCCGGAACATCGAAATCCTCTCTGCGCGCATGGCGGCGACCAGCTCGGCCGGGTAGGCCTGGTCCTTCGCCGCGACGAAGTCGAACAGCGTCCCGCCGAACAGCAGGAAGAACAGCGCCAGACCGCCCGTCACATAGAGAGCCTTCATAACCGCTCCGGTAACGGTCTGCCGGTCCGCACGACCGCGCCACACCTTATCCAGCACGATGGCCGCGAGCAGCGGGAACGACCACTCCACGATAACCAGAATCATCGATACCGTCCGGAACTTGTTATAGCCCGGGAACCAGTTGAAGAACAACTCCGTGAATCCCATAAAGTTGCGGCCCCATGCAAGCAGAATTGCCAGTACGGATACGGCGACTATCCACCATTTACACCGCCCGCGTACCAGAAAAAGCCCCAGCACGAACAGATAGACCATCACCGCGCCGAGGTACGTCGGGCCGCCCGTCCAGGGCTGCGGACCCCAATAGGCCGGGAACTGCGTAGCATACTGCCTCATCCCGTATTTCGAAAGCTCCCGGGCCACAGGTCCGTCCGCCTTGAAACCGCCTTCGTCCGAACCGCCCGCAAAGTTTGGGATGAAAAGGTTGAAACTCTCCGTCTTGCCGTAGCTCCATGCCGTGGCGTAGTCGAGGTCCAGCCCGCCGGTGGCACTGCCGTCGTCCGTAGTGAGTTCGGAGCCGCCCCGGATGGAGTATTTACCCGATTCGTTTACGTACCAAAGTTTGGCCGTATTGGCCCCTACGGCAAGTACCGCGGCAATCGCCAGAAGACCCGTTACTTTGGCGAAGCGCGGCAATGTCTTGGTCCTTACCGCCTTTACCAGTTCGTTAATCCAATAGGCTGCGATTACGAAGAGGAAATAATAGGTTATCTGCGGGTGGTTGGCCCATATTTCGAGCGCCCCGAAAAGGGCGGTAAGCGCGGCACCAAGCCACATGTTTTTCCGGAAACTGTATGCCACCCCGCCCACCACAAGGGGAGCGTAGGCCAGCGCCGACATCTTGGCAAGGTGGCCAGCTCCGATAATGAGCAGGAAATAGGTCGAAAGGCCGTAGGCCAGCGACGGTATAATACCCACCCACGGGTTCACCCCGAACATCAGCAGCATAACGAAGAACGCCGCCATGGCAAGGAACAGCAGTGAAGCCGGCCTGCCGGGAAACTCCAGCGCCCTGTTCAGCCCCCGTATCCCGGGTGGGTCCACATCCATACTTATAAGCTCGGCGGGCATACCCCCGAACATCGCCCCGGCCCACTGCGGGTCCTCGTTATAAAGGGCCTTGTGCTCCACTATTTCGCGGCTCATCCCCCGGTACTGCACCACGTCGTGCATCCTTATCTCTTTACCGGAAAACTGCGGGGCGAAATAGGCTGCCGCCGTGAACAGGAACGCTCCGAAGGCCACTAAAAAGGGAAGCCAGCACCTTCTTCGGCACCTGTCCGCCCATATCTGCTCGTCAGGTTTCAAATTTGCATATTTTGGAACACGCAAAGTAACTAAAAAATAGCGGAATTCGCTTGGACAACGGGCGATTTTAAAGGGGCCGTTGACAACTCTCGTGAAAAAAGAATAACTTTGCCTACCGAAAAAAGAGAACCGTAAATGCCTGCACTCGATTTTATAAAAGAGCCGATAGCCGCGGATTTAGTCCGTTACGAGGAGTTCCTGCGGACTTCGCTGAAAAGCGGGAACAGCCTTACCGAGGCTATGCTCGATTATATTTTCGAGAGTCGGGGCAAAGCCGTCAGGCCCGTGCTGAGTCTGCTTACGGCATCGGTATTCGCCGGCGGCAAACCGTTGGGAGAAAGGTCCTTACTCGCGGCCATGCTGGTGGAGATGATGCATACGGCCTCGCTGGTGCACGACGACGTTATCGACCAGTCGGACCTCCGCCGAGGTAAACCCTCGGTAAAGGCCGTATGGAAATCGCGCAGCGCCGTGCTGATAGGCGACTATATCCTTGCGAAAAGTTACGGTATAGGAATGAAAACCGGCCATCACGATATTGTGGACTGCACGGTGGACGCCATGACCGATATGTGCGACGGGGAGCTGCTGCAAAGCGAGCACAGCGGCAAATTCGACCTTACGCGCGAAGTCTACGACCGGATAATTTACCTCAAGACAGCATGCCTGATAGGGGTGAGCAGCGGTACCGGCGCAATGTCGGTGGACACGGGTGCCGAGGCGGTGGATCGGATGCGCCGCTTTGGGGATGCTCTCGGGATGGCTTTCCAGATAAAGGACGATATACTCGACTACCACCCCTCATCCGAAACGGGCAAGACCCCGTGTGCCGATATCCGCGAGGGTAAAATAAACCTGCCGTTCCTGCTGGTCCTCGAACGGTCGCCGCAAGGCCTGCGGGAGGAGATGCGCGGGCTGACGGATCGGGCCTCCACGGACGACAACGCCGCCCAGCGGCTCAGCAGCCTCATTACCGGCAACGGCGGAATCGAACTGGCCACCGTGGAGATGGACGCCTATATCCGCACGGCACTCGATATCCTGTCCACCCTTCCACCGTCGCGTTACCGTCAGTCGCTCGAAGCCCTCTGCCCCTATATTACTTCGAGGAGCTATTGATACTGCCATCATAGCGATACCAATCCCGTAGGGAGCATCCACCCGCCCATATACCGAGGGTATTTACTTAATAGCTTTTGTTTTTGAAGAGAACGCGAATTATATTGGATTGTCATTCTGAACGCAGTGAAGAATCTAATAGAATATCCCGCGGTCGCCTGCGGCTCCCCGGGATGACAGTTATATAATAAATATGTCATTCTGAACGATAGCGAAGAATCCACCGTTACGACACAACATTCTGAAGTTCTTCTACATTTATAATCAAAGACGGTTACCGTACTGGTAACCGTCTTTCTTATTTAAAGGCTTAGTTAAGTATCCGATTTCCTCAATGTGTCTCGGCGGGCCTTTGCAAGCCAATCTAAGATACCTGAAAGCGGAAATCCGGACAATGAAGATTTACAATAACTCCTTCACCTTATTATATACGTTCTGCCCGGTGAAGCCGAACTTCTCGTCCAGCACGCCCGCCGGTGCCGAGTAACCGAAGTGGTTAAGCCCGAACACGGAGCCGTTGCACCCTACCAGTCCGGCGAGGGTAACGGGCAGTCCCGAGGTAAGCCCGAACCTCTTGATGCCTTCCGGCAGCACGCTCTGCTGATATTCGCATGACTGGTCACGGAACAGACCCTCCGACGGGGCCGATACGATGCGCACCTTCACACCGTCTGCGCGGAGCAGTTCGGCGCCCTCGGCAAGGGTGGCTACCTCCGAACCGCTCGCTACCAGCACCACGTCCGGGGTACCTTCGCAGTCGGCGACCACATAGGCGCCTTTGGCGGCCTGCCGGGCCTCCTCGGCACGGGCGGCCGACAGGGTGGGCAGGGTTTTGATATTCTGGCGCGAAAGGATAAGGGCCGCAGGGCGTTCGCTCTCGAGAGCTATACGCCATGCCTCCACCGTTTCGTAGGCGTCCGCGGGGCGGAGTACCACCGTCGAACGCTCGCCGTGGTGGTTGTAAAGCTGTTCCATAAGGCGAAGCTGGGCCTCGTGTTCGATGGGCTGGTGCGTAGGACCGTCCTCGCCCACGCGGAACGAGTCGTGCGTCCAGATATATTTTACCGGCAGGCGCATCAGGGCCGCTATCCTCAGGGCCGGTTTCATGTAGTCCGAGAAGACGAAGAAGGTCCCGCAGGCCGGTATCACGCCCCCGTTCAGTGCCATACCGTTCATCAGGCAGGCCATCGTAAACTCGGCCACGCCCGCCTGGAGGAACTGACCGGTGAAGTCGCCCTTCTGAAACGCTGTGGTCTTTTTCAGGAAGCTGTCGGTCTTGTCCGAGTTGCTCAGGTCGGCCGAGGCCACCACCATGTTCTCGATATTCTCCGCGAAGAAAGAGAGCACCGATGCGCTGGCCGCGCGGGTAGCCGAGCCGTCCGAAACGGCCACTTTGGAGTAGTCCAGCTCAGGAAGTTTACCCGAGAGGAAGCGGTCCAGCTTGGCGGAGAGTTCCGGATTGGCCGCCCTCCACTGCTGTTCGGTGGCCGCATGGGCGTTCTTCCACGCCTCGAGCCTCGTGCGGGCCTCGTTGTAGAGCTGCGCGCTCTCGGGGAAGATGGCGAAAGGCTCCTCGTGGCTGCCTCCGAGATTGTTCACCGTTCCGTGGAAGTCGCACCCGGCAGCCGAAAGGGGCTGGCCGTGGGTGGATACCATGTGCTCGAACGACTGGCCGTCGGCCGTCACGGCGCCTTTGCCCATAACTGTACGGCCGATAATAAGGGTAGGCTTTTCGTTCTGGGAGTTGGCCTGCCGGAGCGCCGCGCGAATCTGGTCGGCATCGTTACCGTCTATGTCGATTACATTCCAGCCCCACGCCTCGTATTTGGCCTTTACGTCCTCGCTCATCACCTCGTCCACCTTCGTGGAGAGCTGTATATTGTTGGCGTCGTAGAACATTATAAGGTTGCCGAGGCCCAGATGCCCTGCGATACGGCCCGCGCCCTGCGAAACCTCCTCCTGAATACCGCCGTCCGAAATGTAGGCGTAGGTCTTGTGCGACATCCACTCGCCGAACCTCGCGGCCATAAACCTCTCGGCAATGGCGGCCCCAACGGCCATAGCGTGGCCCTGGCCGAGCGGACCGGAGGTGTTCTCCACGCCGTGGGCCAGGTCAAGCTCCGGGTGGCCAGGGGTCACGCTCTCCCACTGGCGGAAGTTGCGCAGGTCCTCGAGCGAGTAGTACCCCGCAAGTGCGAGCACCGAGTAGAGCATCGGCGACATGTGGCCCGGGTCGAGGAAGAAGCGGTCACGGAAAGGGTCTTTCGGGTTGTCCGGATTGTAGTTGAGGAACTCGGTGTAGAGGATGTTCACGAAATCGGCACCCCCCATTGCGCCGCCAGGGTGGCCCGATTTGGCCTTCTCTACCATCGCGGCGGCAAGTATGCGGATATTGTCCGCCGCCTTTTTAGTAAGTTCGTTATTCATAATCGTCTATTTGGTTTATTAGCTTTTCGTTCCTGTGCCCCGGACTAATTATATTCCGGTAATTCGTAAAAATAGAGGTTCTCGCCCCGCTCCCCGTACTCGGTGTTGCCTGCCTCCACCCTGAAAACTATATAGGGTTTGTCCGCAGGCGAGGTTGGTGCGTCCACCTGTACTAAATATCCGGTTATAGTCGGTTTCCCCCGGCCGATAAATTCTTCCACGGGCGTAATCGAATTAACGTTCAATTCTTCGCCGTCGGCCATGACCCTTACCTCCAGATACTCCGGCCTTACCGATACGTCCGTTTTCCGTTCCGCCGCCGCCTTGTCGGTAAATATCTCATCGGCGTAGGACACGTTTTTCGTGACGCTCATAGGCCGGAAATAGATCATCAGGCCGTCATAACCGCCGATGGGGCCGAATACCGTGGTGCCGTAAAGTTCCAGTTTATGGTAGCGCGGGTCGATGGTCATATCGCGGTCCGCTATGAGGTTCCACGCCCAGAATTCGAGCCTCATATCTTCTGTCGGAACCGCATTGTTGCGCGGGTATTCTTCAGGCCGGATAACATACATAAAGGCATACCGACCCTTTTCCACCTCAAGGGAATAATAGCCGTTTTTATCGGTATAGGTCTGGTATGCCGGGCTGAAATCACGGTGCTTTATCTGTACAATACTATTGTCGATGGGGTTGCCGTCGAAATCGGTGACATGTCCGGATATGGTTACCGTTTCCGGACCATATGTGGCCTCACCCCCACAGGCGGCCAAAATCAGTAAAAGCAGCGGTAAAAGGCTCTTCATTGCGTTACGGGTAAGGTTCGAAAGGCGTGAGGGGCGAATTCGGGTCTATCCGGCATGGCGCAGCTGTGCGAAGTTCACCTTCTCTATCTTCTCCCGGGCGTAGGGGAGGGTTACATGGAACTCCTTGCAATCGTTCTGCGACGGCAGTGTATACATCGTATCCATGATAACGGCCTCGCAGATGGAGCGTAGTCCGCGGGCGCCCAGTTTGTATTCCACCGCTTTATCCACTATATAATCGAGCACCTCGTCGTCGAACGTAAGGTCGATGCCGTCGATAGCGAACAGAGCCTTGTACTGCTTGATAATGGCGTTTTTCGGCTCAGTCAGTATAGACCTCAAGGCATCCTTGCTCAGCGGCTCGAGGTAGGTCAGAACCGGCAGACGCCCCACCAGCTCCGGTATCAGCCCGAACGATTTCAGATCCTGCGGCATTACGTATTGCAGCATATTGCTGCGGTCGAGCTGTGTTCGGTTCGTCTGCCCGTATCCCACCGCGCGGGTGTTCAAACGGCGGGCTATCTTCTGCTCGATGCCGTCGAAGGCGCCTCCGCAGATAAACAGTATATTGGTAGTGTCGATTTTCGCGAACTTCTGCTTCGGGTGCTTGCGTCCCCCCTCGGGCGGAACGTTCACCACGGCGCCCTCCAGTATCTTCAGCAGGGCCTGCTGCACGCCCTCGCCCGAAACGTCACGGGTAATGGACGGGGTATCGGCCTTACGGGCTATCTTATCTATCTCGTCGATAAATATTATCCCTCTCTCGGCCAGCGGGATGTTGTAGTCGGCCACCTGGAGCAGCCGCGAAAGTATCCCCTCCACGTCTTCGCCCACGTAGCCCGCCTCGGTCAGCACCGTAGCGTCCACGATGGTGAAGGGAACCTTGAGCAGGCGCGCGATGGTCCGGGCCATATGGGTTTTGCCCGTGCCCGTGGGGCCAACCATAATGATGTTGGATTTGTCTATCTCGATATCCTGCCCGGTCTGCTGGGCGAAAATAAGCCGCTTGTAGTGGTTGTACACCGCCACGGACATATAACGCTTGGCGGCCTCCTGCCCGATTACGTACTGGTCGAGGAACTCCTTGATGGCGGCCGGTTTCATAAGTTCCTCCATACGCAAGGGGTCGGGTGTCCGGAGTTTCTGCAGCTCGTTCAACCGTTCGTTCAGAACCTCATGGCCTCTTTCGATACAGTTGTCGCATATATAGGAGGTGCCGTCCATCCCCTCGAAAAGGGTATCAACGTCCATCCGGTTCAGTCCGCAGAACGAACACCTGTCGATGCCCGTGCCGTCTTTTTTTTGAGACATTAATCCGATTGTATTGGTTTAAAGGCAGGTGTGCCTTTCGGCCGCCTGCCCCTGTGTGTATGCCTGACGGTGGTTACCGTTTTTTGAGAACCTCGTCGATAATACCGTAATCCATAGCCTCCTTTGAGGTCATCCAGTAGTCGCGGTCTGCGTCCTTTTCGATTTTTTTAACCGGGGTGCCCGTATGGTGAGATAGGATACTGTAAAGTTCCTTCTTTATCTTTATTATCTCGCGGGCCGTGATTTCTATATCCGAAGCCTGTCCTTCGGCCCCTCCGAGGGGCTGGTGAATCATTATCCGCGAGTGGGGTAGGGCCGAGCGCTTCCCTTTCTCCCCGGCCGTGAGCAGTACGGCGGCCATACTGGCGGCCATCCCGGTACAAATCGTAGCCACATCGGAGCTGATAAGCTGCATGGTGTCGTAAATACCCAACCCGGAACTTACCGACCCTCCGCCGGAATTTATATATATCTGGATATCCTTGTCGGGGTCGGCCGATTCGAGAAACAGCAACTGGGCCTGTATAATATTGGCCGCGTCGTCGTAAATCGGGGCGCCGAGGAAAATAATCCGGTCCATCATAAGGCGCGAGAAGACGTCCATCGTGGCGATGTTCAGCTGCCGTTCTTCTATGATGGTGGGTGATACGTAGTTACGCGCCAGCGATTTGAAGTTGTGCAGCTTAAGGCTGCTTATGCCCAGATGGCCGGTAGCGTATTTTTCAAATTCGTTCTTTTTCATATCTGCTGTCATAATTTTCTGCACGTTTAAGGCCGTCGTTAGTCCGCAAGCCTTATAAAGAACGGACGCGGAGGCCCTTTCAGTATGCGGCAGGCTTAGAACGGCAGGTCGTCGAACGCATCTTCCCCGCCCCCGACGGCGGTGCCGGACGAGGGCATCGGCATCCCGGCTCCGGGTGCGAACGGGTCGTGGGCCGGAGGAGCGAATGCGCCCGCACCCTCCGCCGGACCGGCTTTGGCCAACTTCCATGCCCTCACCTCGGTGTACCATCGTCCGTTGTACTCGCGCGACTCCACGTTCACAGACACTTTGACCTGCTCGCCTTCGCAGAGCGCCGCGGCATCCATCGCCTTGTCGCCCCAGAAGCTGATACACACCTTCTTGCCGAACTCGCCCGGCTGTTCGAATATTACCTCCTGCTTGGTCCACTCGCCGCGGGCGCTGGTACCCTTCACAGGCGGCATTACTTTTACTACTGTCGCTTCGATTTCCATATATTAAAGTCTCTTCTTTTAAGTTGCGAGGGTATTAATTACCGCGTGTGGAGCGGCCCCGTTGGCGACCACCGGAAAGGGCAGTTACTCCTCGTCCCGGATATCTATGCCTATAATTATATCGCCTTGACGGAGATTGTCGAGGACCTCCAGGCCCTCCGTAACCTGCCCGAAGGCGGTGTGCATCCCGTCCAGATGGGCGGTATTCTCACGGTTATGGCAGATAAAGAACTGCGAGCCGCCCGTGTCTTTCCCACGGTGGGCCATCGAGAGAACCCCGCGGTCGTGGTACTGGCGCGGGGCGTCGGTCTCGCATTTGATGGTGTAACCCGGCCCTCCGGCCCCGGTGCCGTCCGGGCATCCGCCCTGCACCACAAAGTCCGGTATGACGCGGTGGAACGACAACCCGTCGTAAAAACCCGAGCGGGCGAGTTTAACGAAGTTGGCGACCGTACCCGGCGTTTCGTTTTCGAAAAGCTCGGCCTTCATATCGCCCTTTTCGGTCATTATAACGGCGTATTTCATAACTTTATCGCTGTGTTAGATTTGAGCCAATAAAGATACCAAATCCATTTTCTTTCTGCAAATATAGTGAAAGCCGAGAGGCAAACGAAGGAAATTCATTTCCGGAAGTTTGTCCGAGGCGCCTCCTATATTATTCAATTATAGTGAAAGGTGGGAGCAATTAGGAGGAAAACCTGTTTTCCGGAAAATTGCCGAACCGCCTCCTATATTATTCAAATATAGTGAAAGGTGAGAGCAATTAGGAGGAAAACCTGTTTTCCGGAAAATTGCCGAACCGCCTCCTATATTATTCAAATATAGGTAAAGGCGCGGGACAACGAAGAAAATGAATTTCCGGAAGTTTATCCGAGGCCCCTCCTATATTATTCAAATATGGTGAAAGCCGCATGGCATCGTAGAAGTTTTGCTTGCAAATATTTCCGTGGCGTATCCTGTATTATTCAAATATGGTACAAAACGGAAGTTGAGCGGGGAAGCCCCGCCGGTCGATTGATATACCCGATTCTTTGCCGAAAATATAGTCCCGGCGAAGCCTTTATATTCCAGATATCGGAATAAGTCATTTCGAAGGCCTGCGAGAATACACACAGTCCGGAAGAATGTGAGGAATCTGCCTTATATATAGCAATAGCTGAAATACCCGAAGTTGCTTCCTCCGCCTGACCCTGCGGTTCGCTCGGGATACCATTTCCGTGTTACAGGTTCATTATCCTCAGCTCCTTGGGCAGCAGATTGTTGACCCGGGCGCCGATTTTTTTCACCCACCCGAGGCCGTGGCCGCCGTAAGTTACCAGATTGTAACCTTCGGCGAACCCGTCGGCCGGAATATCCTTCCGGCGCAGATAGTCGAGGGCCGTTTCGAGATCCACCTCACATGCAGGGATATCGGAGGTGTTCAGGTCGTGGAACAGGGCCAGAGAGTGCTCCGGCCGGAGCCGCTCCTTCATTATACGGCCCATCGCCACCCCGGCATATATCACGTTCAGCCCCCCGGATAGCCGAACGATATCGTCGAATGCGGCGGCATAATAGCCGTACATATCGTCGCCCACGGCCCCGAAGCGCATAAAGCCGGGCTGGGTCACCCATCCGGAGAGCCCGCGCTTCTCTTTGCCGTGGACTTCCCGTATCGGACTCTTTTTGAGCGGTTTTACCGAGGTCCGGGCCTTCCCCGGGGATTTGCGCAGTACCGTGACACAGAACCCCTCGCCTTCGGTACGGTGCGGGTAGAAGCGGTATGTGGTTATCTCTTCGCCCTGTCCGGCGGGGGTCCGCACGGTCGTAATGCCCCACTCCGGCGGGCAGTCGACCTCTACCGGAGAACAGTCGAAATTCCCGGCCGTCCATACCGCATTCTCCTCGTTCTCAGTGCGGTTAAAGGTGCATGTGCTGTATATCAGAACTCCGCCCGGCTTCAGTGAGGACCATGCGTCGGCCACTATTTTTCGCTGCCGCACTGCGCACATCTCCACGTTGGGCAGGCTCCACTGGCGGCGGGCTTCGGGGTTTTTGCGGAACATCCCTTCCCCGGAGCAGGGAGCGTCCACCAATACGATATCGAATAAATCGCGGACGGCGGAGAAGTGTGCCGGGTCGTTTGCCGTCACCGCCACGTTGCCCAGTCCCCACCGGCGTACGTTTTCGGCCAGTACGGAGGCCCGGTGCGACACCGTTTCGTTCGCCACCACAAGGCCCTCCAGCCCGGCGAGGGTCGAAAGGAGGGTGGTTTTGCCGCCCGGCGCGGCGCACAGGTCGAGGATACGCAGCCCTTCGGGTTCGGGGAAGAGTTCCCGTACTATATGCTCCACGAACATCGAGGAGGGTTCCTGTACGTAGTAGACCCCGGCGTGGTGCAGTGGGTCGAGCGTGAAAGCGGGCCGTTCTCCCGTATAGAAGCCGTACCGGCACCACGGTACCTGCCGCCCCTCGGGCGGTGCGGACAGTTTATAGGGATTGAAGCGGACGGCCGCCGGGGCCTCTTCCCAGAGTGCTTCGATGAGCCTGCCGGTTTCCTCCTCGGTGAGGATGCCGGGCAATGACCGGATAAAATCTTCGGGGAACATCGGCGGTAATTTTATATTATGGGAGAAACCGTGTACGGTCGCGGTCCGGCCGGTCTACGCTGTTATTTGTTTGCCTTTATAGCGGCGATACGTTCCACCAGAGAGTCTACGACAGCCGGGTCGTCGAAGAAATCCTCCCGGTCCATATTGATGGTCACTATCTCGCCCCGGTAGATATTGTTTATCCAGTAGTCGTACTTGTCGTTGAGCCTTTGCAGGTAGTCTTCCTGAATGGACATCTCGTAATCGCGGCCCCGTTTGCGAATCTGGCTTATCAGCTTCGGGACGCTGGCCCGCAGGTAGATAAGCAGGTCCGGTACAGGAATCAGGTGGGCGGCGATATCGAAAATACGCATATAGGAATCGAAGTCGCGCGAGGTCATCAGGCCCATTTCGTGGAGGTTCGAGGCGAATATATGGGCGTCCTCGTAGACGGTGCGGTCCTGAATAAGGTCCTCCGAGCTGTCGAGTATCTCCACTGCCTGCCGTATCCGGCTGCCAAGGAAATAGATCTGCAGGTTGAAGGCCCAGCGGTTCATATCGCGGTAGAAGTCGCCGAGGTACGGGTTGTCGATATCCTCGTTGTAGACCTTCGCTCCGAGGCGCTCGGCCAGTATGCCCGTAAGAGATGTCTTGCCGCTGCCGATATTGCCCGCTACGGCTATATACAGGTTCTTGGTCTTCGGGGGGGTAATCATAATTATGGTCGTTAGGCGAAATTTTCGGTTTCAAATGCGTTTCCGTCCGGAGTTACCGGCTGCGGAGACGCTATGGCGAGGAGCTGCTCAACATAAGTGCGGTCGTTGTAGAGGCGGGGTACCTTATTCTGGCCGCCCACCTTGCTCTGCTTTTCGAGCCAGCGGTAGAACGTCCCTTTCGGAACTATATTTACCCGGGGCTGCTCGAGGGTGGAGTCGTTGGTGCGCTTGGCGTCGTAATCGGAGTTTACCTTCCGGAGCGTATCGTCGAGCGTTCGGGCGAACGCGGCGGTATCGCCGGGTCGGCTGGCAAACTCGATTACCCACTCGTGCGCCCCCTTGCCGCCGTCCTGCATATATACCGGGGCCACCGTGTACTCCGCAATTTCCGCGCCCGTAGCCGCGCACGCCTCGTGCACCGCGTTCTCGGCATTGTCGATAACCACCTCCTCCCCGAAGGCGTTAATATAGTGGCGCGTCCGCCCCGTAATCCTAATCCGGTACGGCCGGACGGAGGTAAATTCCACCGTGTCCCCCAGCATGTACCGCCACAGGCCGTTGTCGGTCGATATTACCATAGCGTAATTCACTCCGGTGCGCACTCCTTCGAGCGGTACGGCCGTGGATGTGTCCGACAGGGTCTGGAGCGGGATAAACTCGTAGAATATCCCGTAGTCGAGCATCAGCAGCATATCCCCGCGCGAGGGGTCGTCGGCGATGGCGAAAAAACCTTCGGAGGCGTTATAGGTCTCCATATATTTCATATCCGGCGACGGGATGATACGGCGGTACTGCTCGCGGTAAGGCTTGAAATTCATACCTCCGTGGATAAACAGCTCCATATCCGGCCATATCTCCAGAATATTGTCCTTGCCGGTTATTTCGAGTATCTTGTTGAGCATGACCAGATTCCAGGAGGGAACCCCGGCGAAGGCCGTGACGTTCTGCCCGACGGTCTCTTCGCATATCCGCCGGACCTTCAGGTCGAAGTCCGGTATCAGGGCGGTCTCCACCGAGGGTACCCGGCGCCGGTTTGCCCACGCTGGGGTGTTCTCTATGAGGATGGCCGACAAGTCGCCCGAGAAGGCCGTCTCACCCTCCTTTTCAATCTTCTTCGACCCCCCGAGGGTGAGGGTCTTGCCGTGGAATACCCGGCTTGCGGGATAAGCCGCGGTGAAGAACGCGATAACGTCGCGCGGACCCTGATAATGCGCCCCGTCCAGCCCCTGTTCGGTGACCGGTATAAATTTACTCCGTGACCCGGTGGTGCCGGAGGATTTTGCGAACCACTTCGTTGCGCCCGGCCACAGCACGTCCTGCTCCCCGCGTTTTGCCCTGTCTATATATTGCGCGATACCCTCGTAATCGGTCACGGGCAGGGCCGTGGCGAACTTGCCGTAGTCCATCCCTGCCGTTATGCCGTACCGGCGGCCGTACTCGGTCCGGCTCCCCGGCCCGGTCAGCCCTGCAAGCTGTTCGGCCTGTACGGCGGCCGGTTCGGTCCTGAACCGTTCTATCTGCTTGCGCCGCGAGGTGAAATAGAGGCTTACTATCTTGGTTATCCAGGGCATTTTCTTTTTCCGCTCGCTAATTGAAAAATTTACCCACCTTGCCGATGGCCCGCGGCAGGGCGAAGACCACCACCCGGTCGTAGGCGTTTATCTGCGTGTCTCCCACCGCTATATATACCCTGTCGCCCCGGACCACCCCGCCGATAATGGCGTCCTCCGGGAAATCGAGGTCCTTGATAAGCAGTTTCGTAACGTGCGAGTTGGGCTTGGCGATAAACTCGAGCACTTCGGCGTCGCTTCCCGTCAGCACCTTGATTGCCTGGATGTCGGTGGTCATAGTGAAACGGAATATGTTGCTTGCCGTTATCAGCTTCTTGTTTATGATGGTGTCAATGCCCATGCTCTCGGCAAGGTTTATGTAGGTGAGGTTCTCCACCTCGGCGATTACCTTTTTGACCCCCATCTTTTTAGCCAGCATGGCGGTCAGGATGTTGGTCTCCGACCGCCCGGTGACGGCCACGAACGCATCCATCGACGAGAGGCCCTCCTCCATCATGGCTTCTATATTGCGGCCGTCCTCGTTGATAATCAGCGTGTCATCGAGTACCTCGGCAAGGTGGTAGGCCTTCTCCTCGTTGTATTCGACCATCTTTACGTTGATTTCCTCCTGCAGCTCCTTTGCGATACGGATTCCTATGCGACTGCCGCCCAGTATCATAAGGTTGCGGATATCGATGTTCTTCCGGCCGGAGAACTCCATCACCTCCTTCACGGACTCCCGCGTGGTGATGACGTAGATATTGTCGCCCTCAATGAATTCGTCCGTACCGCGGGGAATTATGGTCCTCCCGTCGCGCGCGATAGCTACGGTGCGGTACTGCATGTCGCTCGACCCGGAGGTCTCGATTAAGCTGCGGCCGATAAGCGGCGACGAGGCGTCCAGCTTGTAGACCACCAGCACCAGCCGCCCGCCCGAGAAATCGACGTATTCCGAGGTGGATGTGTGCCCCAGCAGGTTGATAACCTCCCGGGCGGCAATCTTCTCCGGATAGAACAGGTAGTCGATACCCATTCCGAGGAACATCTCCTTATTGTTCGGCTCGAGGTATTCGTTATTGTCAATGCGGGCGATGCACTTCTTAGCGCCGAGCTGCTTGGCGAGTATGGCGGAGATTATGTTGATATTCTCCTCGTGGGCTACGGCGATAAAGAGGTCGGCCTTGCGCACCGACGCCTTTTTCAGGGCGGCGAACGTTGTGGCGTCGCCCTCGATGGTGATAATATCGGCCATACCGCCCACATCCTCCAGCAGGTGGGGGTCCACGTCGATTACCGTTATGTCGTGTAGGTTGCCGCTCAGCATCTTGGCGAGGTGTGTTCCCACCTCCCCGGCGCCCGCTATCACGATTTTCATTGAAAGAATGGATTTAACCCGTCCCGGCCCCGGAAAACGCCGGGGGTCGATGGCAGGTCCCGTGCAAATTTATAACTTTGTACCGAGAATGCCGTATAAATTTGCAAACTTCATGCATTAACAAAACATAAAGCCGGACCGCCGGACGTTATGTCGTAAACAGTTGCCATGTCACCATTTGCCGTACTTGTAATAGCCGCCGTAGCGGCGGTGGGTTTGTTTATCCTCGGGATGTCCATTACGCTGATGGTCAAGGGCCACCACATCCGCTCCGAGATAAGCGACAATCCGAATCTGACGGGCCTCGGCCTGAAATGCGCCATACAGGAGTCCATCGAAGAAGAACGGGCCCTGCGCGGTCCGGACGCCTGCCTGCCCGATATAGCCTGTCCCGGAGCCTCGTCCGGCAACTGCGATACCTGCGGGAAGGGGTAGGGGGTATCCGTTGCCATATTGAATGCGGAGATGGAATTCCAGTAGGCTAATGTGGTTGCTCATTTAGGTCGACCTCCACTTTGCTAGGTCTCGTCCCGTAGGCTTACGGGCGCAATCCCTTCGTCGGTACGATTCTTTAAAATTTCCCCCGGAATAATTTAGTGCAAACCGCGCACGCCGCCATCCCGCCCCCGGGGGGTGGCCTGCGGCCGGCATTTATAATATGCGTGGATATTATCCTTCCGGGGAGCCGCACGCGACCGGTTTCTTACCCGTAAGTCTTTAATCGGCGGAGGATTTTTCGCTTCCTCCGGAGTCATCCGTATTTTTCACCCGCGGTAATTTAAATACATCCCCGTGCCCGGCCTCAGGCCGACTGCCGCGGCGGTCTGCGCAGGGCGGCCGCGACCGACACTATACCTGCTATAACGAACGGAATACTCAGCCACTGGCCCATATTCAGGGCCATATCGGCTTCGAAGCCGACCTGCGGTTGTTTGATAATTTCAATCAGTAGCCGGGGCAGGAATATCCCCGTCAGCCCGGCGCCGAACATCAGCCCGGGTCTGCGCCGCCCCGCGTCCCGGCTGTAATAGAGCCACACGAGCAGGGCGAAGGTGAGCAGGTAGCAAGCCGCCTCGTAAATCTGCGTGGGGTGCATCGGTGCGGTTTCTCCCGCCCGGACGAACACGAATCCCCACGGCAGGTCGGTCGCGGTGCCGTAAATCTCGGAATTCATCAGGTTGCTGAGCCTTACCAGGGCGCCTCCGAAAGCCACAGGTACCATTATCCGGTCCAGCGACCATAGGTAGGGCGTCCGGGTCGCAAGGGAAAATATAAGCAGCCCGGCCAGCAGGCCGAGGGCCGCCCCGTGGCTGGCCATTCCGCCCCCGGCCATATCGAGAATCTCGGCGGGCCGGGCCGAATAGTAGTCCCACTCATAAAAGAGACAGTGCCCCAGCCGCCCGCCGACCACCGGTCCGAAATAGCCCGCGAGGAATACCCCGAAGAACTTCCCGTCCGGTATGCCCTCCCTCCGGCACATCGCATACATCAACCCGGTCCCCGCGCACATGGCGGTAAACCAGGCGAATCCGTACCAGTAGACCTCCCGGCCGAACAGCGTAAACATCAACGGGTCCGCGTCCCATACTATATAGCCCGTATACATGGCCGTAAAGATAGGCTTTTATGATTGAATCGGTATTTCCCGGGGCTGACGCAGGAAGTTTCGGGCGACCCGCCCCCCAGCGTTTCCCGCCAGTATGCGCAAGGCCGGGGACCGCCTTCGGCCGCCGTGAAATTTATGTTTTCTTTTACGAAACAGGAGGAAAAATAGTCTATAAAAACCCTATCTTTGTAGTCCTGTTATGGAGAATTTCATTGTTTCGGCGCGAAAATACAGGCCGGCCACCTTCGAGTCGGTGGTGGGTCAGGAGCATATCACCTCCACGCTGCGCAACGCGATAAGCCGGGGCCAGTTGGCCCACGCCTATCTGTTCTGCGGTCCGCGGGGGGTGGGGAAGACCACTTGTGCGCGTATTTTCGCCAAGGCCATCAATTGTCTGAACCCCGGTCAGGAGGGGGTTTGCGGGCAGTGCGAGTCGTGCCGCAGCTTCAACGAGGGCCGGAGTTTCAATATCCACGAGCTGGATGCCGCGTCGAACAACTCGGTGGACGATATCCGTTCGCTGACCGAGCAGGTCCGAATTCCCCCGCAGATAGGGCGTTACAGCGTCTATATAATCGACGAGGTGCACATGCTCTCGGCGGCTGCTTTCAACGCTTTCCTGAAGACGCTGGAGGAGCCGCCCGCGCATGCCGTATTCATTCTGGCCACCACGGAGAAGCATAAGATAATCCCGACCATCCTGTCCCGCTGTCAGATATACGATTTCAACCGTATCAGGGTCGAGGACGGGGTGAAATACCTGCGTTACATCGCCGGGCAGGAGGGCGTGACGTGTGACGACGAGTCGCTCAACCTGATTGCCCAGAAGGCCGACGGGGGGATGCGGGACGCACTGTCGATGTTCGACAAGGCGGTCTCGTTCTGCGGTTCGCAGCTCGATTTCCGGCAGGTGGCCGCTACGCTGAACGTTCTGGATTACGATACCTATTTCAATATAACGGACAGCATTCTCGCGGGGGATTACCCCACAGCGCTGACCGCGTTCGACGAAGTGCTGCGCAAGGGATTCTCGCCGCAGACCTTCGCCGCCGGGCTGAATGCCCATTTCCGTGACCTGCTTATGTGCCGCGACGCCCAGACAGCGGGCCTTCTGGAAGTTACCGGTTCCCTCTTGGAGCGCTACAAGGCGCAGGCCGCACGGTGCGACACGGGGTTCCTTTTCGAGGCCCTGTCGCTGGTCACCTCCATCGACAACGGGCTGCGCAACGCGACAAACCAACGGCTGAACGTGGAACTCGGGCTGATGAAACTCTGCGGGCCGGGTCAAAAAAAAAACAGCGGTAGCGAACGACCGGTAGCCGGGGAACCGCGGCTCGCGTCCGTACAACCTGTCCGGCAGGGGGAGACCGCTGCGCCCGGCGGTCCGGGCAGCGCTCCGGGTGTTCCGTCACCGGAAGGAACGCCGCAGGGCCCGGCAGGCCCGACAGGAGGTGCTATCCCGGCAGGCCACTCCGATTCGAGACAAGGCGGACAGACAGCTATTACGGACAAACCCGTAGCCGCCGATGAAGCCGGTTCGGCGGAGGCTCACCCCCCCGGCACGATACCGGCGGGGGACGGTACAGGCATACCTACGGGTGTGCCGGAAAGTGGACACCCGCAGGTCGGAAATACCGTCCGCCCCGACGCGGGCCGGTCCGGTTCGGAGGAGCCTGACATTCCGGTCTCCGCCCTTCAATCGGAGGCCGCTCAACCAGAACACGTACCGCCTGCACAGGATAAATCCGACGACGGGACCCAATCGGCACCCGCCGCGGCACAGGATAGCGGCGGGAACAGTGCCGCCGCCGGGCAGGCGTCCGTTTCCGCCACGCCACCGGTCTCTCCGGGCGCCGCCGGGCAGGTAGCTGTTTCCGCCACGCCCGTCGCCCCGGTCTCGCCACCGGCCCCCCCGGCCGCCGGGCAAGCAACTGCCCCCACGGCAGATGCTACTCCCGCGCTCCCGGCAGATACTACACCCGTAAACCCGGCTATAGACGCCCCCTCCACCGCCGCCGGCCGTCAACCGGCCGCCCGCAGAGGCGCCCGGCCCACACTCTCGGGCCCGGCCATCGGCGACCTGCTCGGGAAGCCGGTCGGCCTGTACGAGACCGCCGACGATGCGCAGGAGGAGACCGCCCTTCCGGCCGCCAACCCCGGCAGCGCCGCCAAAATCGAGGCGTCCCGTGAGAAATTCATTAAACGGCTCAACGCCACCCGGCCGCGTCTGGCGATGGCTTTCCACGCCATGAAGGTGGACGGTAACAGAATAAAGGTCGCCGTACCTACGCCGGACCTCCGCGACGAAATTCTGCGCAACCGCACCGAAATTCTGACCCTCCTGTCCGAAACGGCCCGTATCGACGGATATATGCAGCTCGAGGTTGTCGTCCGGGAGGATTCGGGACCCAAAAAACCTGTCCGTGTTGAGGACAAACTCCGGTACCTGACCGAGAAGAACCCGGCCCTGACACTCCTGCGCCAGAAGCTCGATATGGATATCGAGTAGCCCCGGCACGATTCCCGCTCAAATATTGCAACAATTTCTACCGCTTGGGCAGGACAACCTCGTCTGCCGGGATTTCTATTGTTTATTCCCTGTCCGGCTCCCCGGCGTAAATACACTCTGTAATCGATTACTTCGCACCTTATCCGGGTCTCGGAATCGTCCGTTAAGGCTCCGGAGTTTTCACCGACACGTGAACCCTTTACTGCCACTCCATCTACTGTCTGCTGTCTACTACACCTGCCACACCGGTCCCCGGCCCGCCAACACCCGGCC
>JAJBVT010000012.1 GCA_020859685.1 Rikenellaceae bacterium | reverse complement strand
ATGGGTCGCTAAGGATTTTCTAATCCTGTCATCCTGAGCATAGCGAAGTAACTGCACATAAGCATTAAGGAATGGCTCACTAAGGATTTTCCAATCCTGTCATCCTGAGCATAGCGAAGGATCTGCCGCCCGTCGATTATAAATCGTCGTTATCCGGAGAGCCGGTGTCCAAGGGTTTGCAGGTTATCACCTTCTGCACGGCAGAAGTGCGGCCCGGCGGGGGTGCGAGGAGCGGTCGGCAAAACAAGTATAACACACACCGCGGCATCGACCCCGCCCAACGGGCAGGATAATCCCGGATGGCGGACTATCGGGAGTGGATCCGCATTAGATTATATGCGGGTTTCTTGCCCGGCCCCGCTTCCGGGCCGTCAGGTCGGCCGGACCTCCGGCGGGAGTCATATTTACGGGAATTTCCGGACCGTTCCGACACGGTGGTACCGTAGGTGCGCGCACATATTTATTTGCGTGAATCCGTAGTCTCCCACCCGAATCCCTGCCGCCCAGTCGATCATTCCTCAATCCAGGTCGAGTACATTATATAGTCGCGGGCGGTGCGTTCTATAATATCGGCCCGCTGGTCCTCGGTAACCTCCTTAACCTTGCGGGCCGGGATACCCGCGTAGACGCTGTTCGGTTCCAGCTCGGTGTTAGCCAGTACGAGCGCGTTGGCCGCCACTATACAGCCGGTGCGGACGATAACGTTGTCTAGCAGCGTTGCCCCCATCCCGATAAGGCACTTATCCTCGATAGAGGCGCCGTGAACAATTGCGTTGTGCCCTATGGACACGTCATTGCCGATTTTTACGACCGATTTCTTATACAGGGTGTGGAGCACGGTCCCGTCCTGTATATTCACCCGGTCGCCGATTACGATGGGGTTTACATCACCCCGCAGGACGGCGTTGTACCATATCGTACAGTCGTCGCCGATGGTGACATCGCCGATTATCGAAGCGTTCTCGGCAATGAAGGCGTTCCTGCCGATGCGGGGTTCCACCCCGTTGACTTTCTTAATAAGTGCCATATTTTAAATATTTTATTTCGTCAATCTTTCCGCCGCGACCATCGGGCGGGTCGGGGTACAAGGTCCCGTACATCCGGACTAAGCCGGAATTAACGCCGGTTATAGGGGGTGTCGGTATCTTTCCGGTCGGAGGGTGTCCCCGCAATTATTAAGGTAAATTTATACATGGTTACACTAAGATGAAAAGTACTTCTGCTTCCGCAGACGTGCGGCCCGCCGGGAGCGGGTAGGCGGGCCGCTAAAATAACGATAGTGTAAAAGTGTAAACAGTTACCTTATCTAATTTTGATACTATTTGCCCAAAGGTAATATACCTCTACTTAACAGACGTACGGTCCACCGGGAGCGGGGTGGCGGGCCGCTAAAATAACGATAGTGTAAAAGTGTAAACAGTTACCTTATCTAATTTTGCTACTATTTTGCCCAAAGGTAATTCCTCTGCTTCACAGACGCCCAGTCCACCGGCGGCGGGTAGGTGGACCGCTAAAGGTGTAAAAAAATACTCCCGTACCCCCGGCATTGCCCGTCCGATTCTCCCGGGTACGCCCGCCCGGAAATCGGCTGAGCCTACTGTTTCCCGGCCGTTTTGGCCTCCTGCCACCACGCCTCCAACCGGTCGAGAGGGTACTCCCTGACGGGTTTGCCCGCCTGGTCGGCCTTCCGCTCCACATACCCGAACCGGTCGATAAACTTTTTGTTACACCTCTCCAGAGCCATCTCGGGGTCCACCCCGTAGAGCCGCGCGGCGTTCACCAGCGAGAAGAACAGGTCGCCGAACTCCTCTTCCAGCCGGGCCGCATCGCCCCCGGCACCTTCGAGCGCGCGAATCTCCGCCTCGGTCTCGGCCAGCTCCTCGCGGACCTTATCCCAGACATCCTCTTTTTTCTCCCAATCGAACCCTGCCGAGGCGGCCTTCTCGCCAACGCGGTAGGCCTTCACCATTGCCGGAAGGCTCTGCGGAACGCCTCCGAGGATTCCCTTCCGGCGCTTCTTCTCCTTGAGCTTCAACTGTTCCCAGTTGTATTTTACCTCCACGGAGTTATCGGCATCGACCGTGCCGAAAACGTGCGGATGGCGGTATATCAGTTTGTCGCACAGGAAGTCGATTACGTCGGCTATATCGAACCGGCCCTCCTCGTCGGCTATTTTGGCGTAGAACACAACGTGCAGCAGTACATCGCCCAGCTCCTGCCGGATACCGTCGTAGTCCCCTTCGGCGATGGCGTCCGCCAGCTCGTAGGTCTCCTCGATGGTGCAGTTGCGAAGGGATTCCATCGTCTGTTCGCGGTCCCACGGGCATTTGACGCGCAGTTCGTCCAGCACGTCGAGCAGCCTGCCGAAGGCTTCGGTTTTCCTTTTGTCCATATTGTCCGGTTTTTACGTGAGCGCAAAGTTAATACATCCGGGATTACTTTGCACCCCGGTGGATGAAAAAAGGAGCATCCGCCCTTCGCGGTATTCCGGTCTATCCTCAGGATTCATATTAATGTTGTCACTATGAACGCAGGAAGTATCTGCCGCCGGTTCGTGTAAATTATCAAGTAGATCCTTCGTCGTTTGCAACTCCTCAGGATGACAGTTATAATAAATTCTGTCCGCCGCGCAAACGGTCCGGGGTCCGACTTTCCCGTAGGTACGGAATATGCAGCAGGGACGTAAAACTCATATTTATTGCCTATTTTTAACCGCTCTTAAACCGGTCCCGTTATGATTAGGTATTATAAATTACTCATCGCGTATTTCCTCTGTCCGTTAATCTCCGTACCGGCAATGGCCGCGTCCGCTGTTCCGGGGATAATACCCGCTCCGGTGGAGGTTGAAATGCGTGAAGGAGTGTTCGCCTTCGGGGCGGGTACCGTGGTAAGGTGCTCATACGAATTGCGGCCCCTTGCCTCATACCTTTACCGTGAGACAGGCAGGCGGGTTAGGGTCGAAAGCGTAGCAGGTATCCACGGGGCACAAAACGTGGTCTGGCTTTTTGTCGACCCCGCCGCCGGGCTTCCCGCGGAAGGCTACACCCTCGAGGTTACGCGGGATACCCTGCGGATAACCGGCGCTGACCGGGCCGGGGTGCTCTACGGCATACAGACCCTGAGGCAGTTACTGCCGCCCCACGACAATCTACCGGTCTCCGTGGCCGAAATTCCCTGCGTGCGGATTACCGACTACCCGCGGTTCCCGTACCGGGGTTTCACGCTCGACGTGGCCCGGACCTTCACGCCCTGCGAGGAGGTGATACGGCTTCTCGACCTTATGGCTTTCCACAAGATGAACCGCTTCCACTGGCACCTTACCGACGACGAGGGGTGGCGCCTCCCGCTGGAGTGCTATCCGGAGCTGGCCCGTGAGGGCGGGTTCCGCGGGGGAGGGTCGCCGATTCGGAATATTTACGGGGCGTGGGGCGAGCGCTACGGCGGATACTATACCCCGGAGCAGGTGTGGGCGGTAATCGACCACGCCGCGTTCCTCAATATAGAGGTGGTGCCGGAGTTCGACCTGCCGGGCCACAGCCGCGCGGTCGCCCGCATTCACCCGGAAATCCTCTGCCGCGGGCCGGTGGATACCGCCTCGTCCGCG
Organism: Rikenellaceae bacterium; assembly: GCA_020859685.1. GTDB lineage: Bacteria > Bacteroidota > Bacteroidia > Bacteroidales > Rikenellaceae > WRDF01. The sequence continues at coordinate 22,871 of JAJBVT010000012.1, read as the reverse complement.
GGATACGACCTGCGAAAGGTCTGGTGTGCGGGCCGGGAGGAGAATTTTGCCATGATAGAGCGGATTATAGACGAGATTTGCGAGGTGTTCCCCGGGGCGGTTATCCACACCGGAGGTGACGAGGTGCCCCCCGAACAGTGGGAGACCTGCCCCGACTGCCGGGCGCTTATGGAGCGCGAAGGGCTGGAAAATACGGCCGCGCTCAATACGTGGTTCGAGAACAGGGTGGGGCGGATGGTGGCCGCCCGCGGCCGCAGGCAGGCCGTATGGAACGAAGCGGCGGACGGCGGACGGCTCGAACACGACCCCGTGATATGGGCCTGGGAGAACCACGAATCGGTCGAGAGGGCTGTGCGGGCCGGTTACGACGTTGTGAATATGACCTCGCAGTACTACTACTTCGATATGAAACAGTCGGCCTCGGAGGTCGGGCTGGCGTGGGGCGGGGTAGTGGACCTTGCCAAAACTTACGGCTACGAACCCGTTCCTGCCGCCGAAGGAGACGGCCGTGTAATCGGAGTGAACGGCGGTTTCTGGACCGAGACGTTCCTCTGGAACGGCGAGTGGTGGCGCGACTACCAGCTATTCCCGCGGATGTGCGCTCTGGCCGAGACGGGCTGGTCGCAAGGGTCGGCGAGGGATTTCGGGGATTTCCGGGAGCGGCTCGACAGGTGGCACCTCGCCCGGCTGGACGCCCTCGGGGTCGCCTACCGCGGCGCTCCGGGGGTGGGTATCCGGGAGGCCTACGCGGTGCCCGAAGGCCGGATTCGTGCCGCCTACGAGCTGACGGGAAGCGTGCCGTGTACCGCCCGCAACCCTTACTCCCATGCGGCGGACAACGACACCCGTACCTTCGCCCGAACGGAACGTACCGCCCGGGCGGGAGACTGGTTCGAGTTCCGGTTCCGCTCGCCGGTGGAGTGCGGCAGTATCACCGTGCGGAGCGGTTACAGCGCCCTGCCGCGGTTCGTTATCGGCCCGGCGGTGCTGGAGGTGAGTTACGACGGGCGGACGTACGAGGTGGTGGACCCGCGGTTCGGCTACACGGGTACGTTCCGGCCCCGCGCGGCGGTCCATTCCCTGCGCCTGACTGTCACGGGCGAGGGCAATGGCGAGGACGCAGTGATAATACAGGACCTGGTCATAATGCCATAAAATTACTTTTGTAAATGAAAAAAGCTATATTATTTGTCGTGTTCTCCCTGCTTGCCTCGCAGTTGCGGGGGCAGGAACTGAGCGACCTTATCGAAATCATGCGGCTCGGGACGGACGATGCGGTGGCCCGGATAGAAGCGATGGGGTATACGTTAGATACCGAAAATTCGGGGGAGGAACAAAAACTGTTCGTCAACGTCATGACCGGGGAAACAATCCGGTTCGACCAGAACTGGCGCCAATCGATGTGGTTTGCCGGGGAACCCACACTTACTTTTTCGACCCGGAGGTTCGAAGACAGGCGTGAAATGTATGACCTTACCGCTTCGCTCGGGTTTTCAATCGAAGAGATCAACTCCTTTGGTGACGAAGTCAAATACTTTAGGCCCACGGATGAGGTATATTTTCTTTATATGGACCATACCGTCCGCGGCCGGGGGGAGGAACAAAAGGTGGAGATAAAATTATATCTCGCCGAAGGAGCAGTATTCTCCTGGGTTTACAGCGCTCCGGCGGAATACGATTCCCAATACTTGCGCTGGGCCACAAACTTACATGACGTCAAAACCCGGTACGACCTGCCGGAGAAGTTCGAATTGTGGGGTTATGAGAATATCGCGCAGTCGGGTGGGGTCGTATATTATATGAACGGGGAAAAAGACGTGGTCGGTATCGAAACGGACGAAGAAGGAAAGTATGCCGACAGGTCCTATGTTTTAATCCGGACCGTCTCCGACGACCCCCTCGCCGAGGCCGGGAGGTTTCTCGAGCATAACCATTACGAACCTGACCCGCCCGCAGCCGCGGTGAAGAAACCAAAAAGAGTTGCGCCGCCCTCGGTCTACCGGTCTAAAAACCTATCCACAATCAGCGCCACCATTATGCCCGTACCGGACGAATTGAAGGAAGTGGCCCCGGACGGGGTTATCGTAATGTGGGAATTTATGCGGCCGTAACGGTGTCATGTTTTTAGTACGGACGGAGGGATTTCAGGTCGGTAAAAAATTCTTTTGTAATACCTTTATATCCTGCAACCGTTGGCTGCGGATATTGACATGAATCGGGCCGGTATCCGATATGGACCGGCGGGTATCCGGTTAAAGGCGCTATCGATCCGGACACAAAAAAGTATGCCGCCCCGAACGGACGGCATACCATATAAAGTGCTGATATTCAATCACTCCCACTCTATGGTTGCAGGGGGTTTCGAGCTTATATCGTACACCACGCGGTTTATGCCGCGGACTTTGTTAATTATATCGTTCGATACACGGGCCAGAAACTCGTAGGGCAGGTGCACCCAGTCGGCGGTCATCCCGTCGGTGGAGGTTACGGCCCTCAGTGCCACGCAGTTCTCATACGTCCGCTCGTCGCCCATCACGCCTACCGACTGCACCGGGAGCAGTATCGCCCCGGCCTGCCACACCTTATCGTATAGCCCTTCGCGGCGCAGGGCGTCCGTGTAAATCTTATCGGCCTCCTGAAGTATGCGCACCTTCTCGGCCGTGACCTCGCCCAGCACCCTGATGCCGAGTCCCGGCCCGGGGAACGGATGGCGACCCAGCAGCTCCGGGCCGATGCCCAGCTCGCGGCCCACGCGCCTCACTTCGTCCTTGAACAGGAGCCGAAGCGGCTCCACGATTTTGAGGTTCATCTTCTCCGGAAGGCCGCCCACGTTGTGGTGCGACTTGATGGTGGCAGAGGGGCCCTTAACGGAAACAGATTCGATAACGTCCGGATATATAGTGCCTTGCGCCAGCCACTTCACGTCCTTGATGAGGTGGGCCTGCTGGTCGAACACGTCGATAAATTTGCCGCCTATAATCTTGCGCTTCTGTTCCGGGTCGGTTACACCCTCGAGTGCCGAGAGAAACTCCTGCGAGGCGTCTACCCCGATAACGTTCAGGCCCATACCCTTGTAAGATTCGAGCACGCCGGTAAATTCGTCCTTGCGAAGCAGGCCGTTGTTTACGAAGATACAGGTCAGGCTGCTCCCTACGGCGCGGTGCAGCAGCACGGCGGCCACCGTGGAGTCCACCCCGCCCGAAAGCCCGAGTACCACCTTGTCGTCGCCAACCCGGTCGCGAAGGCTCCGAACCGTGTCCTCTATGAACGACGCCGGGGTCCAGCTTTGAGAACAGCCGCAGATACCCACCACGAAATTACGGAGGAGCGTGGTGCCCTCCGTGGAGTGGTAGACCTCTGGGTGGAACTGGATACCCCAGCTCTGCTCGCCCTCAATACGGTAAGCCGCCACCTCCACGTCGGGGGTGGAGGCTATGATTTTGTAGTTTGCCGGAATGGATCGGATAGTGTCCCCGTGCGACATCCAGACCTGCGAACTGTCCGGCATCGAGTCCACCAGCGGGTCCTCTTGGCGGACGGTAAGCATGGCCCGGCCGTATTCGCGGCTGTCGCTGGCCGCCACTTCACCGCCGTAATTATGCGACAGGTATTGCGCTCCGTAGCAGACTCCCAGCAGGGGAAGTCGGCCCTTGATTGCCGACAGGTCGACCTGCGGAGCTTCCTTATCGCGCACCGAGTAGGGACTGCCTGACAGGATAACCCCTTTCACGGACCGGTCCGGCGCCGGGAAATGGTTGTAGGGATGTATCTCGCAATAGACGTTCAACTCCCTCACCCTCCGGGCGATAAGCTGTGTGTACTGCGAACCGAAATCGAGTATCAGTATTTTTTCTTCCATAAGTCCGGGTTACGGTTGGCCGCCTCCCACCGGCGGCGGTGTTATTATTATAAGGGTGAAGGACCTTCTCGGAGACCTTTGCGTTAGGGTATTTCTATTTCGTTGCTTTTTTGGCGTTTCGGGGCATCAGTGGGAATTACCCGGACCGGCGGTATCCCCGTCATGGTCACGGTCCACAGTCCAGACCCTCCGCGGTGCGATGTCTTATCGGGCCGGGCCTTTAATATGGGAACCTTCGGCCTGTCCGATTCAGTTCCACTTATTGGTACCCTCCTGCCGCACTGCCTATCCGGTTCAGTTCCACTTATAAATAGCCTCCGGGCGGGCCACCGACCCGGTTAAGTACCGCTCATTCGTATCCTGTTCGGGCGCGCAAACCTATCCGGTTCAGTTCCACTATTTCATACCTCCTTCGGGCAGGAGACTTCCCGGTCTGCACACAGCCCGTTGGTATTTTCCGGTCCGGTAGAGCGTCGAGGTCGTTGCCGCTCACCGCCCCGCGCCGGTCACGACCGCACCTGCGCGCCGCACTCCTTCTCCAGCCGAGCTATAATATTGTTCATTATCCGGTCGATATCCTTATCCTGAAGGGTGCGCGTCTTGTCCTCGATAATAAACGACAGGGCGTACGATTTCTTGCCCGCAGGCAGTTTTTCACCCTCGTATACGTCGAACAGCGAGACGTGCGTAAGCAATTTGCGCTCGGCCTGAAGGGCAGCGCTGCGCAGGCGGGCGAAAGTGGTCTCCTTGTCCACCAGCAGGGCGAGGTCGCGCCGCACCTCGGGGTACTTCGACAGCTCCTCCACCTTGATGCTATGCTTGCGGGTCGCCTTCAGCAGATGACCGAAATCCATCTCCATAAAGTATACCGGCTGGCCGAGGCTGAATTTACGCAGATATTCGGCGGCGACAGCGCCCAACTGCATAAGCGGCTTGCCGTTGAGCATCACCTCGATAGCTTCGGAGAACCGGTCGTCCTCTGAGGGCCGGTTTTCCAGTTTATAGATATCCAGTCCGAACCGGGCGAGTAATTGTTCCGCAACGGCACGCAGGGTGAAAAAGTCACTCCGGCGCTCCGGTTCGTTCCACGTAGGCCGGTGCCGCAGGCCGCACACGGCCACGGCCAGCGTATCGGTCTCCCGGTAGGGTGCCAGACCGCCATCGTCCCGTTTTTCGGGCAGGTATTTGTAGCAGTTGCCGAATTCGTAGAGCCGCAGGTCGGGGTTGCGCCGGTTGGTATTCAACTCGACAGCCTCCAGCATGCCGAACAGCAGGGTTTGCCGCATCACGTTCAAGTCTGCGCTGAGAGGGTTTAGAATCCTGACGCATCCGGCCTCCGGGAACGAAGCGCTGTCCGCGTAGTAGGACGAACGGGTCAGCGAGTTGCTCATCGTCTCGGCGAATCCCTGTGCCGAGAGCATATCGGCCACCATATTCCGCAGTTTGTCCACATTGGGCGTGGGCGGGTAGGAGAGCGTGGAGTTGACGTGCTCCGGAATATCGACGTTGTTATAGCCGTAGATACGCAGAATATCCTCCACAAGGTCGGCCGGACGCTGTACGTCCACCCGGAAGGGCGGCACGGCCACGTTCAGCACGCCGTCCGCCTCGCTCTCTATTTTCACATCGAGGGCCGCGAGTATCTCTTTCACCGTCCGAAGTGGGATTTCCTTACCGATTAGCCGCGCCATATAGTCCGTCCGCAGTGCGAACCGGAACGGCTGTACCGGCTCCGGGTAGATATCCGTGATATCGGACGAGATATTACCCCCGGCGTACTCCTTTATAAGAAGCGCGGCGCGTTTCAGGGCGTAAATTGCCATATCGGGGTCCGCGCCGCGTTCGAAGCGGAACGAGCTGTCGGTGCTCAGGCCGTGCCTGCGGGCTGTCCTGCGAACCCATTTGGGGCTGAAATAGGCGCTCTCTATAAATACCGCGGTAGTGGAGTCGCTGACCCCGGATTCCAATCCGCCGAATACTCCGGCAATGCACATGGGTTCCTCCGCGTTGCAAATCATAAGGTCCTCGCCCGAGAGCTCCCGTTCGGCCTCGTCGAGAGTTGTGAATTTCGTGCCCTCGGGTACGGTACGCACCACTATCCGGTCGCCCTTCACCTTGTCCGCGTCGAAAGCGTGGAGCGGCTGGCCCACCTCGTGGAGGACGAAGTTGGTGATGTCCACCACATTGTTCTTAGGGTTCAGCCCGATGGCCCGCAGGTGGTTCTGAAGCCATTCCGGCGAGGGGGCTATCTTTATATCCGTAATCGTAACGCCGGTGTACCTCGGGGCGCCTTCGTTCTCCGATACCTCCACCGTCACCTCACGGCCCCGCTGTCCGACCGCGAATCCGTCCACCGGGGGGAGCGACAATTCGCACGGCCTGCCGTGGGCGCGCAGGTATGCCGCCAGGTCGCGCGCCACGCCGTAGTGCGAGGCGGCGTCCGACCGGTTGGGCGTAAGGCCTATCTCTATGATGTAATCGTCACGAAGCTCGAGTACCTGCGAGGCCGGGGTGCCGTTGGGGGCCGCAGTGTCGAGCACCATTATTCCCTCGTGGCTGTCGCCGATGCCCAGCTCGTCCTCGGCGCATATCATGCCGAGAGACTCCACCCCGCGGATTTTGCTCTTTTTTATCTTGAAACCTTCCGCCTCGCCCGTGGGATAGAGCGTTGTGTTGACCGTGGCGACGAGCACCTTCTGCCCGGCCGCTACGTTGGGGGCACCGCAGACGATTTGCAGCGGCTCACCGGCACCCACGTCCACCGTGGTGACCTTGAGTTTGTCGGCGTCCGGGTGTTTTTCGCACGTCAGCACTTCACCTACCACTACACCTGACAGCCCTCCACGGACCGCCTCTTTTTTCTCCAGCGAGTCCACCTCCAGACCTATGTCGGTAAGGATTACCTCCATCTCTTCGGGCGTCAGCCCGCACTTTATATATTCGTTCAGCCAGTTGTATGATATAGTCATTCCTGCCTCTTTTTAAATGCTTTACACTTTCTGTTAATACCTTCGCACCCTATCCGGGCCAGCCGTGTAGCTTATTGCACCCGGCGGGCGGGCGAAAATATGCGCGAAAGATACGAAAAACATGGTGGATTTTAAAGGGCACGGCCGGGAAGGTGCGGAAATTCCCCGACTTCGCCGTCGGCCGTCAACGGGACCCGATATAGAGGAATATCATCCCGATGAGGATAAACGCCAGGTCCAGCGCCTTCGCCCCCGCGTTCTTCTCCCTGAGCAGCAGCGCTCCGAATGCGAACGACACCACCACGCTCGACCGCCGTATCATCGAGACAATGGAAATCATCGACCCGTCAAACGACAGGGCGTAAAAGTAGAGGAAGTCGGCCAGCGCCAGCGCCACGGGTATCAGCACTATCGACCACCGCCACCGGAACGGGGTCCCGCTCCCGCGCCGGGGCCACCACAAAAGGCCGATTACTGCCGTCATTATTACAAACTGGTAGAGGTTGAACCACGACTGCACGAACATCGGGGCGAAGCGGCCCATCAGGAACTTGTCGTACAGCCCGCTCGCGGCCGACAGCACAGCCGAGACGGCTACGAAAAGTATCCACTTGTTGCGCCGGAAGTCTATGCCCTCCCGTTTGCCCGTATTGCTTAGCAGTAGTATCGATACCAGAGCCAATACGACGCCCGTCCACTGCCACGCATTGAGCCGTTCGCCGAAAATCAGCATCGCCCCCACCAGCACCATCACGGGCCGGGTGGCGTTGATAGGCCCCACGATGGTGAGCGGCAGGTGCTTGATACCGAAATAGCCGCTCATCCACGATGATAGTACGAGGAACGATTTCACGACTATAAACTTATGGTCCGCCCACCCGGCGAGAGGGGTGTAAAAAATGGATGTTTCGCCGATTACCCCGCGGGCCGAAAGCGCGATAAACGGGATGTATAGTACCAGGGACAGGGCGGTATTGAAGAACAACACCGGGAAGACGGCGTTGCCGTCGAGCGCGGTCTTTTTGAAAACGTCGTACAATCCGAGCAGAAATGCCGAACCGAAAGCGAGGGTTACCCACATATTTATCGAATGGTGCGTATTGGTTACGGAAGTCGCCCTCCATGGCGGGAAAACTCCCGGAGCGTCGAAGGCCCGGTTTTCAGGTTGGGTAGTTAAGTTTGCCGCATACCCCCTCTGGTTAGGGGGGGGCGGCGGTGCAAAAGTAGTAAAATTGTTCGGAAGTGGCCGTTGAAAAAGGGGGGGTCGCCGTTTTTTTACAAAAAATGCGGTCGGCCGGGCGGAAGTAAAGATGAAGGTAGGTTTGAGTTATTTGGCTGAGCCCGCCCGGTAAAGCCGGACACTGTTCGTCTCCTACGATTTTCGGGATGACAATCTAACATATGTCATTCTGAGCGAAGCGAAGAAGCTTTTATATTCCGAACGAAGATCCTTTGTCGTTCCGCTCCTCAGGATGACAGTTTATAATATTGTCATTCCGAACGGAACGCAGGGAATCTTCACTGTATTTTATAAACGTTAGATACTCAATCGATAAGGGATAATCAGACGGATTGCGCCTTCCCGTCGATATAGACTGCGCGGGGCAGGTCGTGCATATTGTAGCGGGAGGCCATCGAAGCGCCGTAAGCGCCCGCGCTCTTGAACGATACCAGGTCGCCGCGGCGAAGCTCCGGAAGTCGGGCGCCCTTGGCGAAGGTGTCGGTCGATTCGCAGACATTCCCGCCGACGGTAAATTCCTGCTCCGGCCTTCCCGCCCCGTCGAGGTTCTCGATGCTGTGGTATGCCTGATAGAGGGCCGGGCGGATAAACTCGGTCATACTACCGTCAAGCAGTGCGATATGCTTACCTACGGCGTTGGTCTTGGTGAATTGTACGCGCGAAATAAACTCCCCGCACTGGCCCACCAGCGAACGGCCAAGTTCGAAATGGACCTCCACATCCTTCGGAATATCCAAATGTCGCGCAAAAATCCCGAAATAGGTTTCGAAATCGGGTATCGGATTCAGCTCGGGTGTCATGTAGTCGATACCCAGGCCGCCGCCCATGTTTATATGTTTCAGGTCGAAGCCGCGGGAAGTGAAATAGCCGAACAGGGTGTTGGCCCGCCGGCAAAGGTATTCGAACACCCGCAGCTCGGTTATCTGCGAACCGATATGGAAATGGATACCCGTAACTCGTATATTGTTCAGCGCAGGCGCCTCGGCCGCTATCTCGTCGATCTCCTTGTAGGAGATGCCGAACTTGCTGTCGGCCTGCCCCGTGGAGACGCCCTTGTGCGTGAGAGGGTCCACATCCGGGTTGAGCCTCAGGGCCACGTCGGCCACCATCCCCAGCCGCGCGGCTATTCCGTTGATAACCTCCAGCTCCTGCCGCGATTCGCAGTTGAACGCGAATATCCCCGCCCGGACGGCGTACTCTATCTCCTCGTCCGTCTTGCCTACTCCGGCGTAGGCTACGTCACGCGCATCGAAACCCCGCTCGATGGAGTAGCGGACCTCGTTGCCGCTCACGCAGTCCGAACCGAACCCGTAACCGCGGATACAATCCACGATAACCGGGTCGAAATTGGCTTTCAGGGCGTAGTGTACCTTGAATCCGTATTGTGAGGATGCCGCGCGGGCGCTCTCCAGCGTCCGGCGAAGCAGGTCCATATCGTAGAGGTAGAACGGGGTGCGCTCGGTGCGCAGCCGGTCGGTTATCTCTCTGCTAAGCATTCGGGTCGGTAAAAAGGCTGTCGTTAAGGCTCTGGAGAACTTCTTTCTTATATTTCGTGTCCACCAGCATTGCGATGCTCCGGTGGCTGGCTCCGTAGGATATCATCTTGAGCGGCACACCGTTGATACCCTTCATTATGGTCTCGGCAAGGCCCCGCTGCCGGTGCTCGAGGTTACCCACGAGGCATACAATGGTATTGTTCTTCTCTATCTCGATGGTACCCAGCGGGCGCAGGTCGGCGACGATGGCCTCCAGATGGCAGTCGCTGTCGATGGTGATGGAGACCGCTACCTCCGAGGTGGTTATCATGTCGATTGGCGTGCGGTGCTGTTCGAATATCTCGAAAACCTTGCGCAGGAAACCGTAGGCCATAAGCATCCTCGCCGAATAGATGCGGATAACCGTGATGCCGTCCTTGGCCGCCACGGCGTGGAATATCCGGCTGTTGTCCTCCGCTTCCGAAATCATGGTCCCTTCCGCGTCCGGGTCCATCGTGTTCTTGAGGTAGACGGGTATACCCTTATCCTTACAGGGCTGGATGGTGGCCGGGTGGAGAATCTTGGCTCCGAAGTAGGCCAGCTCGGCCGCCTCGTCGAAGCTCATACGGGGGATGGGGTAGGTGTTGTCCACGAACCGGGGGTCGTTGTTGTGCATGCCGTCGATATCGGTCCAGACCTGCACTTCGGAGGCGTTTATGGCCCCTCCCACGAGCGCCGCGCTGTAATCGCTGCCCCCGCGCCCGAGGTTGTCGGCCTCGCCGTCGTTGTCGGAGCAGATGAAGCCCTGCGTTATATAATAGGTATCCTTATCGGTGACGAGCCTTTTGAGCTGACGCTCGAGCAGGTCCATATCCACCTTGTCCTCGTCGTCCTTGCGCAGGAAATCGGGTGCATGGAGCAGCTCTGCCCTGTATCCCGCTTCCCGCATATAAAGGCAAAATATGTAAGAGGTCAACAGTTCCCCCTGCGCAAGTATAGTCCTCTCCGACTGCGGAGAGCGATAATATGCCGCCTCACGGCCTATAAGGGCCAGGGTCTCCTCCATACGCACCAGGGCGTCGTTCTTCGAGGCAGTGAGCAACTCTCCGATGCACTTGCTATATTTGTCGTGCAGCATGGCAATCTGTTCGCCTATGGCCTTGTCCGCCGGGTCCTTAGCCGCCCGGGCGGCAAGGTCCACAAGGGCGTTGGTCGTGCCCGACATGGCCGAGAGCACCGTTACGGTGGCTTTTTGGGCGACCACGATATCGGCGACCTTCCTCATGTTTTCGGCCGAACCGACCGACGTACCGCCGAATTTCAGAACTTTTGACATATATTCGAATGCTTCTTTTTTTACTAACAGGCGCCCTGTCCAGCGGGCTTTCGGTTAATCCACTGCTTGCTTAATATTAAGCAATAAGTTAAATTTACCCTTTATTTGTTTACTTTTTACAAAAGTAGGGTGAAATGTTTGTATTTATCCCAAAAAAAAGTTTTTTTTGCAACATCACGTCGGTAAGTGTAAATTTTTACACACCTCCGGCAGGCGGACCGCAAAGATAGGATAAACAGGTAAAAAAATACCCACTTATGATAACTATACCCAACGCAGTAGAAGAAGTTATAAAAATGAAGCCGTTCCTGGAAAGCGCTCTCGTGGAGGGGCTTGTCAACCTCTCGGCGCTCGCCCGGCAGCTTAAACCGGAAATTGAGAAAAAAGTGGGTAAAGAGGTGAACGACAGTGCGGTGATAATGGCTCTGAATCGGTTGGTCCCGCGGCTGGAGCTGATGTCTGCGATGAAGTTCAAAAAAGTGGTTCAGAACATCGGCGATATAATAGTCCGCTCGAACCTGGCCGACTACGCCTTCAACAACTCGCCCACACTTTACGAACGGCAGGCCGAGCTTCTCGAACGGGTGCGGGCGATGAAGGACCTGTTCTGTACCTTCTCGCAGGGAATATATGAAACGACGCTGGTCGTAAGCAGCAGTATCGCCCCCATCGTGGAGGAGATTTTCGCCCGTGAGACTCTGATTGCCAAGACGGTCGACCTCTCGTCCATCACCGTCAAACTGCCGCAGGACAATACCGTCTGTCCGGGGGTATACTACTACATTTTCAAGGAGTTGGCGTGGGACAATATCAATATCGCGGAGGTTATCAGCACCACCAATGAGTTTACTGTCGTGGTAAGCGATGAGGATATCCACCGGGCGTTCACCATCCTGATGGAAGCCAAAAAGACCGCGGGGGTTTAGGCTGTCGTTTCGGGCGGAAAGGTGTTTGTGGGCGGTTCGCCCCTCCGGCTCCCCGGTTATCCGGGATATCATAAATGGTCTTTCCGGGCGGCTCGCACCTCCGGCTTTATTGGATATCATAAATGGTCTTTCCGGGCGGAAAGGTGGGCTGTGGACGGTTCCCTTACGGCTTTACGGACTTAATAAATGTCATTCTGAACGTAGTGAAGAATCTACCGCCGGTATAAAAGGTTAGGTTACATTATTTTATTTTAGCGGCCCGCCACCCCGCCACCGGCGGGCCGTACGTCTGCAAAGCAGACTTACTTTTCATATTAGTTTAACAAGGATATTTTCCAGAGATTATTTATTAAGGAAGATCCTTCGTCGGTTTCCTCCTCAGGATGACATATTCGCTTATATTCCCCGTTGCGTCGCTCCTCGGGATAACTTATTCGCAAATATTCCCCGTTGCGTCGCTCCTCGGGATAATTTATTCGCTAATATTTCCCCGTTGCGTCCCCCTTAGGTTTATAATCGCCCTTCTTACATTATCAGCCCCGTCCACCCGTATCCACATACCATATCGGCTACCATGCAGGCGGCAAAGACGATGCTCGACAGCCCGTTTATCAACCCGAAGGAGGCCGCTATACGCGAAGTGCGCGAGGGCAGGAATACGATATGCTGGAGCGCCAGCAGGGTTATAAACACCGCACCGCCCACCAGATACAGCGTACCGGCATGGGCATACCTGCCCAGAAGAATGACGGTATACACGGTAACGAGGTGTATCGCAAGGCTGATCCATACCGCTCCCGTGGGGCTGAAACGCGCCGGGACCGAGTGCAACCCATTCTCGCGGTCGTACTCAGCGTCCTGCAGGGAGTAGAGGATATCGAACCCGCCCACCCACGTCATCACAATCCCGGCAATCAGCATCGGCACTACGGCAATCGTCCCCGTCACGGCGATATACGCCCCGACGGGTGCGATGGCCAGCGCTACTCCGAGCACAAGGTGCGACCATGCGGTGAACCGCTTGGTGTAACTGTACCCCATAATTACAAACAGAGCCACGGGCGAGAGCAGCAGCGTCAGCCGGTTGATAGTCGCCGCCACGATGAGGAACCCGGCCGCGTTGGCGACCGTAAAGAGCAGGGCCGCCCGCGGTGAAATCTCCCCGGCGGGGATTTCCCGACCGGCCGTGCGCGGATTCCCGGCGTCTATCCGGCGGTCTGCCCACCTGTTGAATCCCATTGCCGCGTTGCGGGCAAAGACCATACAAAGCACTATCTGCACCAGCAGCGCCCACCGGAACGGGGCTTCCGTGCCGACCAGCGCGTAGGCGTAACCTGCAAGGGCGAACGGCATGGCGAAAACGGTGTGGCTGAACTTTACGAGCGAGAAATATTTTTTTACGGATGTCATCGGCGGTTGGATTTACAGCGAAAACGTCGCCAAAGATAACTGAATTTTACCGACCCCATACGGGGCCGACGGATACTCTTCCGATTTTTGCTAACTTTGCGCGGGATTTTGCTATACGGCGGCACCGGGTGCTTGCCGGGGAGGCGGTCCCGAATGACGGAACCGGTAAAAACGAAGCATGAAAAATATACGTAACTTTTGTATCATCGCCCATATCGACCACGGCAAGAGTACCCTTGCGGACAGGTTGTTGGAGACTACCAACACCCTCACGGCAAGGGAATTACAGGCCCAGGTACTGGACGATATGGAGCTCGAGCGGGAGAAGGGTATCACCATCAAGAGCCACGCCATCCAGATGGAGTACCAGCGGGGCGGGGAGAAATATAACCTGAACCTTATCGACACGCCGGGCCATGTCGATTTCTCGTACGAGGTGTCGCGGGCCATCGCCTCCTGCGAAGGGGCGCTGCTAATAGTGGACGCCACGCAGGGGATACAGGCCCAGACCATTTCCAACCTCTACCTCGCGCTGGGGCAGGACCTCGAGATTATCCCCGTTATCAACAAGATAGATATGGACGCGGCGATGGTGGAGGAGGTGAAGGACCAGATTGTGGACCTGCTCGGATGCCGTCACGAGGATATACTCGCTGCTTCGGGCAAAACCGGTGAGGGCGTCCCGGAGATACTGGAGGCCATTGTGGACCGGATTCCCGCCCCCACGGGGGACGAGAGCGCCCCTCTGCAGGCCCTGATTTTCGACTCGGTTTTCAACCAGTTCCGCGGTATAATCGCCTACTACCGTGTGTTTAACGGCACGATTAAGACCGGCGACCGGGTGAAGTTCTTCAACAGCGGAAGCGAGTACGACGCGGACGAAATAGGGGTGCTGAAACTCAAGATGAGTCCCCGCAGCGAAATCAAGGCGGGCGACGTGGGCTATATAATTTCGGGTATCAAAACTTCGGCGGACGTGAAGGTGGGGGATACCATTACCCATATCGTCCGCCCGGCGACGGAGGCGATAGCCGGGTTCGAGGAGGTGAAACCGATGGTCTTCGCCGGGCTGTATCCGGTGGACAACGACGAGTTCGAGGACCTGCGTGCGTCGCTCGAAAAACTGCGGCTCAACGACGCTTCGCTCACCTTCGAGCCGGAGAGTTCGCTGGCGCTCGGGTTCGGGTTCCGGTGCGGTTTCCTCGGGCTGCTCCACATGGAGATTATACAGGAACGGCTCTACCGGGAGTTCGATATGGACGTTATCACCACCGTGCCTAACGTGTCGTATAAGGTCTATACCACCAAGGGCGACGTGCTGGACGTACATAACCCCTCGGGGCTTCCCGACCCGTCGACGGTGGACCGCATCGAGGAGCCGTATATCCTCGCCCAGATTATAACGAAGACCGAGTTTCTGGGCAACGTCATTAAACTGTGCATCGACAAGCGCGGGGTGATGAAGAACCAGACGTTTATCACGCAGGACCGCGTGGAGGTAAATTTCGATATGCCGCTGTCCGAAATCGTCTTCGATTTCTACGACAAGCTCAAAAGCATTTCGCGCGGGTACGCCTCGTTCGACTACCACCAAACCGGTTACCGGGAGAGTAAGCTGGCTAAGCTGGATATCCTGCTCAACGGCGAACCGGTGGACGCCCTCTCGTCGCTCATCTACCACGAGCACGCTTACAGCTTCGGCCGCCGGATGTGCGAGAAGCTGAAGGAGCTGATACCCCGCCAACAGTTCGATATAGCCATCCAGGCCGCCATCGGTGCGAAGATAATCGCCCGCGAGACCATCAAGGCCCTGCGTAAGGACGTGACGGCCAAGTGTTACGGCGGCGATATCACCCGCAAGCGTAAATTGCTGGAGAAACAGAAGAAGGGGAAGAAACGGATGCGCCAGGTGGGCAACGTGGAGGTGCCGCAGCAGGCGTTCCTGGCGGTGCTTAAGATGGATTAGTGCCCCCGGTACATGGCGGCCGTAGAACCGCTGTATACCACACATGCGGTATCTTTAAAAAAGACCGTCCGGCAGGCCTGAGCCTGCCGGACGTCGCTTATTTAAGGGACCAGTTTAATTCATAAGACCTTGTTTCCCTTCGCACCGGTATACAATCGTTACAGAGCATTATTACCGGCCTGTTGCCATTCTTCCTCCCGGTTGTTTCCGGTTCTCCGGCCCATTCCTGTTTATGCGTCTGGCTCCCCATTCTCCCGGCCGTTTCCGGTCCTCGGGCCTGTTGCCGCTCGTTTTCCGGCCTGACTCCTACCTCTGCGGCCCACCCAATCCGGCGGTCTGTGGTTAAAAGTTCCGAATGCGTAAACATGGGCCATAACCATTCAGGAGCTATTGCTCTCCGATTGCAATGATGCGGCACCGTTCCGTCGACCCCATAATAATGTTTGGCGGACAGTACCTTCCCGGCCGCTTAATTAGCCGCAGTTTTCGTCTTGATGATTATCACGCCGTTGGCTCCGCGTACGCCGTACATAGAGCCGGTCTTGTCGACCGTAATGGACTCTATATCGCGCGGCATCACCAGCGCGTTTGCCGACCGGACGTCCATAGTCACACCGTCCACAACCATCAGCGGCTCGGTGCCCGAGTTTATCGAATTGATACCACGTACGCGGATTGTGCCGCCCGTGACCTCCACCCCGGCAATACGCCCTTTCAGGTAGTCGAGCAGGGAGGAGTAGTGGTCCGCGTTGTGAAGATCCACCGTTCCGTAAGCCTGTGTGTTGTTGGCCGCGCTCACCTCGCCGAACCCGGTATCGATCATCCTGTCGCCGTTATAGACGCCCTTGAGTTTACGCGGGTTCATAAAAACTATGCTCAGAGAATCGAACCCGCCCACGTTGACGTTGTATAGCTGCGAGCCGGCGAACACGTTCAGTACGTCGTCGGCGAATACCTGCGGAATCTCCACACGCCCCGACTCGGGCACGGGATAGAACTCAGCCTCCCCGGCCACGTTTATCGAGACCGGCGACGAGCGAAACGGTTTGCCCTTTTTATTCAGAATCGTTATGGACAGGGTATAAGGTTCTTCGAAGGTCTCGCCCTCCGGGTCCGGTTCGCCCTGTGCCCGGGCCGCCTGCACGGCTGAAAGGGATACCAGTGCGGATATCAGTATAAAGTAAACGGTCCTCATTTTTTCGTATTTTAAAGGGTATTGAATAAGTCGCTCCGCAATATAACGAAAAACAGGGGAACGTAAGTGCCACGGACGGGTATAATTCTTGCGTTTCGATGCTGTACGAATGTAAATAAAGACACGATATGGAAACAAAAGTACAGCCGGGGTCGCATCAGGCGGACGAAAAATACGGCATTACCGTTACCGAGGACGGTCCCTATATGGTCTATGGGAATCCACCTATGGACCAGCAGTTTATAACCAAGGACGAGGAGGGTTTCAGTTGGACCTTCGAGGCCGGACAGGCCTACGATATGGACGCCGAACCGGTGGCCCTGTGCCGCTGCGGCGCCTCGCAGGACAAACCCTACTGCGACGGCTCGCATATCACCGCCCAGTGGGACCCCCGGTGCACCGCCAGCGAGGAGCCCCTGCTGAGCGGCGCGGAACTATACCCCGGGCCGGTCATGTCGCTTTCCGACAATCAGGAATACTGCGTGTTCGCCCGCTTCTGCGACGCCAAGGGGCGCGTATGGAACCTTGTCGGCCAGACCGACGATGCGCAAAAAAAGGACTATATGGTCCACGAAGCGAACATGTGCCCCAACGGCCGTCTCTCCGCGTGGGACAACGCGACCAAACAGCCGATCGAACCCCGCTACGAACCGTCGATGGCCCTAATCGAGGACCGTCCGATGGCGCTCTCGGGTGGTATCTGGGTCAAAGGCGGCATCCCGGTGAAGCGCCCCGACGGGTTTACCTACGAGATACGCAACCGCGTGGTACTGTGCCGCTGCGGCCAGTCATCGAACAAACCGCTATGCGACGGTACCCACGCCTCGATGCGCTTCCGTGACGGACTGCCGGACAATCCCCCGGGAAAATAGTCACCGGACTGTTTCGCTCACATTTTTTTCGCCGGGGCCGTACCGGCATTTGTAAATTACGGTACTTTTTACTATATTTATTTAAACCGATAGGTTATGGCAAAGATAGAGAACAGGGACGACGTGGATTCCAAATATTTTACGGCAATCGAAAACGGCCGCGAAGTGGGGGAGGCCAGCTATTACCTCTCGCCGGGTAAGCTGACCATCACCCATGTGGGCGTGGACTTCGCCCACCGCGGCAGCGGTCTGGCGCTCGCGCTGGTAATGGCCGCGGTGGATTATGCCCGCGAAAACTCATTGAAGATAGTTCCGGTCTGCTCCTACGCACGGACAGTCTTCAAACGGTATCCCGAGATTCGCGACGTGCTCGACACGGAGGGGATTCTGGTATAAATGGTAATATAAATTGGTTGATTGGAAAAAAGGGGGATACTGCGAGAGTATCCCCTTTTTTGTAGTGGGTAGGTGGTATAAAACTGGATTATTTTTCGGTTAACCCCTCTGATTATAGGGGGGGGGTAGTTGATAAATTATAATTTTCCAAGGTGAAAGCTCTTCTGCTTTTACAGACGTGTCACCCACCGAGGGCCGGGGGTCGGTTGGGAGTCCGCTACAAACAAGGGATGTGAAAATTGGGAAAAGTTAACAAACAAGAAGCGGATGCCCTGATTGGGTCTAAAAACTCAACTCGCCTCCGGGGCAGAATATAGAGGGAAAAAATAAGAGACTACCCCCTCAGATTGGGGGGGTGGGATTGATAATATTGTAAAATGTTGTTCGTTCCCTTAAAAAAATAGGGGGCTGGTGTAAAAATGAACTTTTTTGGAACTACTACCGGAGGCCATCCGCATTAAACTTACGCTTGCAACCGACTCCCGGCACGAGGTGAGTCGCCCCGTCCTTTTAAACCCTTTAGCCGGGTCAGCGTAAGAAGAGAGAAATGCCTTTTCAGTATCCCCGTTCCCACTGCTTTTTATGCGGGAATTTTGGTTGCCCATACCCGTGGTGCATACCTGTGTGGCACATACCCATGTTGCCTGCCCGGGGCGGCGGGTAAAACAGATGGGTAAAACAGATGGGTAAAACAGATGGGTAAAACAGGGTAGCCAACAAAGTAGGCACCCGGCATTTAACCGGCATTTAATGGGCAGGGCAAAAAAAGTTGCTCCCCGCTAAGGAAAGCAACTTTTATATCGTCTGTCCGAACGCCGGGGTCTACTCTTCCGGAGCTGCTTCAATCTCCTCGGCGGCGGCGCCCGACTCTTCGAAGTCACCGAAAGCCGTGCCGAACTGGTTAGGCAGGTTGAGTTCGTTGCCGCCCAGAGCTTCCATAGCCGCCTTTTCCACACCGGTCCTGCTCTCGGCTATCCTGTTCTTGGGCATGGTCATCGTAGCCGCGAGACTCAGCACTAAAATCGCGAGAGCGAGAGACCATGTGAATTTTTCAAGGAAGTCGCTGGTCTGCCGTACCCCCATAACCTGGTTCGACGCGCCGAAGTTGGCTGCCATACTGCCTTTGGGGTTCTGCGCGAGTACCGAGAGGATTATCAGGGCGCTGGCAATAAGAATCAGAATGATACAAACTATATACATTACAGTATGCTGTTTTAATTTTTATTCAAGTTCGGGGGCGGCCCGCAGGGTCAATATACCTTCAGTCGGGGACCTGCCTGTAAATAACTCGGTAAAATAAACACTTTTTTTCCGATTAATCAAATCCGGGCACCCGAATTCGGCCGTTCCGGGCCACGGAATTGACGTTATAAATCCGGCGGTCGTTTTACCGTTAAGCCCCTCACGGGCCGTACCGGGTAGTCGACCCCGCCCGCACACCGGCCGAAAACCGGGACCTAACGTCGGATATCTATTCTTATCGGTTGGTAATTGAACTCTAATTCGGAACCTTATTATCCGCGGTATAGCGGAGGGGCATCGTGCGGGATTAACAGCGTTTCGCAATTTAATAAGGTAAGAACTGTCCGGCCCCCGGCCCGCCGGGCGGTTTCAAACCGCTGGCTTCCAGTTCCGGTACAGCGGGCCTCCATCCATCCGGACCCTCGGAAACAGCTCCGTACAGTGCCGGTGTACCCGAATATTCGGTTCGCGGGAATTATATCTCCTCGATTGTCTCGTCTATAATCTCGTTCATCTCATCGGCCATACGGTCGAGGCCCTGCTGACGGTAGATGCGCTCCAGCTCCTCCGTATCCATATCCTCGTCCGGAACGAACACCGAACTCGGCTCGGATGCGTCCCCGGTGGGGGTCTCCTCGCCGGGGACAATCCTCTTGGCCCCCGTAGCCAGAAACCGTTCGATTATATCCTCCGTGTCCGGCTGTCCGGGCTCCGGGGCCGTTTCCTGCGGCTGGGGGTCGCAGGTGACGGTATCTTGAAACAACCCCGCGGGCCACCCTTTGGTATGGATAGCAAGGTCGAGCATTTCGTCGTGCCCGCCGCCCGACTGCATACGCCGTATCCGTGCCGAAACGAACCACGGATACTCTCCTATGAGTCTGTCGAGTGCCGCCGTATCAGTCTGGAAAAATCCCTTTTCAGTTCCTGTCGTATATTCCATAATCCGAACTTTTTTACCGATTTCGCCGTAAGGGACCCCATGCTCCCGCCCCGTCCCCACGCTTCACTATGCAATGTCCGTTCCGCTACCAGTTTGCAACGGCCGCGTTGAAGATATCCTCCACGAGCATATCCACGATTTCGGGGATGAGCGTGTTCTCCACGTCCGAAAGCAGGCTGCTGCTGTCGTACTCGAGGAATGCCGAAAAGTTTCGGTTCTCGAAACTCCACTGCGGGTCTAACCGGTTGGTAAACCGCACCCGGACGGTAATGGTGAGTTTGTTCTTAACCGCGTACTCGTCGCCCGATATGGCCGACGGGGTGGAGGTGTAGCCGATTATCTCCCCCTCGAAGGCAAGGTCACCGTTTTCGCGCACCTCCGAGAGGCGCGTCTGCCGCTGGAACCGCTCGGACAGCGCGTCCGTGAGCGTCGGGCTGAGCAGGGGCGCCACCATCGGGGCGTTGTTGGGGAAATAGGCGATGCTGACCGTCTGCGCGTCGGCCGGTATCTGCGCCCCGGAGAAGGAGTAGCTTATCGTGCACCCGGCCGTTATTACCGTGAGAGCCGCAGCCGTGGCGGCCATAAATCTTTTAATATTAAAACTCATCTATCCCGAGGTCTTTTATTTTCCTGTATAACGTGCGTTCCGAGATGAACAGCTCCCGGGCGGCGTCCTTGCGCTTGCCGTTGTGCCTGCGGAGGGCCTTTACGATGGCCTCCCGCTGGGCCTGCTCCTTGGTGACGGGAGCGGAAGGTTCGTCCGTAATGTCTTCCGTGACGGCATCCACCGGCTCGGACTGCGCGGGCGGCGGGGTTATCAGGCTGCCCTGGCCGTAGCCGCCGTAAGTGGCCGAGGCCGAAGGCAACAGCCCCGCGATTTCACTGCGCGGCGCGGCGGCGTCCCGTTCGCTGAGAAGCTCCCTCACCATCCGTTTCAGCTCCGTTATATCGGTCCGAAGGTCGAAAAATATCTTATAAAGCAGCTCCCGTTCGCTTTCCTGCCCGGTTCCGCCCAGCCCCGGGACGTGCACCGGCGCGGTTTCGGCATGGGGCAGGTACTTTTGCAGAATGGGCGCGGTTATAAGCCTGCTCTGCTCGATGGCCGATATCTGTTCGGCCACGTTCTTCAACTGGCGGATATTCCCCGGCCATGCGTAGCTTTCGAGCAGCTCCC
Organism: Rikenellaceae bacterium; assembly: GCA_020859685.1. Taxonomy (GTDB): domain Bacteria; phylum Bacteroidota; class Bacteroidia; order Bacteroidales; family Rikenellaceae; genus WRDF01. The sequence continues at coordinate 1,871 of JAJBVT010000012.1, read as the reverse complement.
GCGCTCCGTCGTCGAGACTTACCACCGGCATCTTGTACTGAAGGGCGATATCGGTCGCGAACCGTTTGAACAGCAGGTAAATATCCTGCTTGCGCTCCCTCAACGGGGGCACCATCACAGGCACCGTGTTCAGCCGGTAATAGAGGTCCTCACGGAACCGGCCCGCCGTTACGGCACGCTGAAGGTCGATGTTTGTAGCGGCGACCACCCTGACGTCCGTCTTTTGCGCCCTCGACGACCCTACGCGGATAAATTCGCCGGTCTGCAACACACGCAACAGGCGCACCTGGGTCGACAGCGGGAGTTCGGCCACCTCGTCGAGGAAGATGGTCCCCTTGTCGGCCTCCTCGAAATAGCCCTTGCGCGAGTCCGTGGCTCCGGTGAAGGAACCCTTCTCGTGCCCGAACAGTTCGGAGTCTATCGTGCCTTCGGGTATCGCGCCGCAGTTTACCGCGATGTATTTGTTGTGTTTCCTCGCGCTGTAAGCGTGGATTATCTGGGGAAAGAACTCCTTGCCGACCCCGCTCTCGCCCGAAATCAGGACCGATAGGTCGGTGGGAGCTACCCGCAGCGCTATCTCGAGCGCCGCGTTGAGCGCGTCGCTGTTGCCGATAATGCCGAAGCGCTGTTTTACGGATTGAATCTCCATCTATATATATATCTTTTTTATTCTTCTGTTCTTATCTCCGGCGCGGCAGTTTACCGAGTACGGCCGGAGTGAACCCAGCCGGATTTTCGAACCGTGCCTGCATGTCTGCTCTTTGAATGCCTACATGCTTGAGTACCTACCTCCCGCATGCCTGTGTGCATGTATGCCTACATGCTTGCCTCTTTGCATGCCCGCATGATTGAGTACCTACCTCCTACCTCCTGCATGCCGAAATGCATGTATGTCTGCATGCCTGCGTCTTTGCGTGCGTGCCGGTTTCGTTACCTGACTTTAGCCCGAATCGAGGGCTTTCATAATATTTTTGCCATAATCTGACGCTACCTGCACCGGGCGGGTGGCCGGTCTGTTACGGTTCCGTTTCGGGGTGGTCGGACAAATAAGGCCGCCGTAATGGCAAGCCGAAATGGTAAGCCACCCCGGGGAATTGAGCCCATGTTTCCCTTCGTGTCCGTAATCAGGTCCGGATTGATAATGTAAATGCGCACCTAATCCGTATGCAGGCTTTTTACCTGTACGGCCGTAACACTGCCCGCAGCGTCTGCATTTATCCGCATTCGTCCGGGTGTTCCCCCGGTAACGGACCAGATAAAGGTTGCCGGCCGGTTAAATATGGCGCCTGTCCGGAACTCCCGCTTCGTTACCTCGCTTACTGCCCAAATATTACTGCCGTCACTTCTGCCGCTGTCAATTCCGAAATGTTACTGTTCTACTCCTCCCCCTGCTCCGTATCGCCTTCCGCGGCCGGTTCGGTATCGGTCACGACCTGCTCCTGCCTCGGTGAGGTGGGCTGAATATTCACTATCGGGTCGTTATTTACCAAGAGGCCGAATACCATCGACCCGATGGCGATAAGGGCCGCTACGACGGCGATTATCATTACCATATCGGTCTTCCTGCGGCGTTGCGGAACTTGAACCGGTGGGCGCTGCGGGCGGCGTTGTTCCGGGTCGGACCTCTCCTGCGCTATCCGTTCCGGTATTGGCCCGGACGCAACCGAGCGCTGCTGTGCGGGGGGCGGGGTCGCCGCTGATCTGTCAGTGGCCGGAGTTACACCCGAACAGGTCGTGGCGGCCGGTGGCGGTACGACCTCGGGGCGGCGCGGCGCGGCCGTCGGGGAAGTGGGCCGTTGCGTGGGCATATCCGGCCCGACTGGCGGGGCTTCCGCCTGCCCGGCAACCGGAGCGGTGGGCGGGGGTGTGCC
>JAJBVT010000068.1:253-5045 GCA_020859685.1 Rikenellaceae bacterium | reverse complement strand
GATTCTTCGCAGCCGCTCAGAATGACATCTTACAACTTGTCATCCTGAGGAACGTTAGTGACGAACCGACAACGGAGATTCAGCCCGCACGCCCGAGTTTCCTAACCCGAGCCGACGAGGGGACTACGCCGCAGGCTCGCCCTAAGATGTCGAGCCGACGAGAGGGCCACACCTAAGAAATATAGATTCTTCGCAGCCGTTCAGAATGACATCTTACAACTTGTCATCCTGAGGAACGTAAGTGACGAAGGATCTCCCACCGTTTATCTTCATGTCGCTCACAATGACCCCTTATATCATAATGACTCTTACAACTTGTCATCCTGAGGAACATAAGTGACGAAGGATCTCCCGCAGATTATCTTCACTGCCGCTCACAATGACCCCTTATATCATAATGACATCTTAAAACTTGTCATCCTGAGGAACGTTAGTGACGAAGGATCTCCCGCCGGTTTTCGTTCGCTGCGCTCACAATTACACTCCTACCGACATACAGTGTCTCCCTCCCATGAAGGGTATCCCCGCCACGACCCCAGCCCGCCCCGAAAGTAAAGCGCGGTAAAAATTTGTATTTCGGGGTGAATTATTATCTTTGTGTACTACAACCGTTTGCAATGGTTCGAAAATTGCCGCTGACCGTAAACGATAATTCAAGAAATAACAGGGCTTATGAAAAGAATCATGGCCGTGGCGGTTGCCGCGGTGTTCGCCATCACCTTAGCCGGATGCAAAAACAGTATGAAAACCAAGGAGACCGGCTATTCCGGTGAAGATATATCGGGCATCGTCGAGATTCTGAGGGACCGGGAAACCAAAACGGCCTCGGTCCATATCTCGGAGGATACGGAGTGGGCCTTGTATGCCGGGCCGGCTGTGGACGAAATCGATATAACGGAGGCGGTGGAGTCCGGCCGCGCGGACGGGGAGTTCCCCGTAGACGTCCCCGCCGCCACCCGCAGTTACTTTCAGGTGGTAACCCCCGAGGGCCGGGCTATAATGGCCGAGAGGCACCTGCCGATGGCCGGAGGGTTCAATTTCCGGGACCTCGGCGGTTACAGGATGTCGGACGGCCGGTATGTGAAATGGGGAATGCTCCTGCGCTCGGACGAGATGAACACCCTCACGGACGATGACCTTACCTACCTCGCCAGCGTGCCGCTGGTTTCGGTGGTGGACTTCCGTTCGGAGGACGAAATAGCCAAGGCTCCGGACCGGCTTCCTGCCACGGTCACCCACCACTACGCCTACTCCATCGCACCGGGTAACTTGCGCGAGAATATATCTTTGACCAAAATGCCTTCCGAGGAGGAGGGGGTAAGCCTGATGGAGGAGATGAACCGGCTGTTCGTGACGGACGGGCAGGTGGTGGGCCAGTACCGCCGCCTGTTCGAACTGCTGGCCGACGAGACCAACGCCCCGCTCTTGTTCCACTGCACGGCCGGGAAGGACCGGACCGGCATCGCAGCAGCGCTCATTCTGTACGCCCTCGGGGCGGACGACGAGACCGTGATGCGCGACTACCTCCTGTCCGGACAATACGTGGCCGTCAAATACGACGCGCTTACCAACCGCTTCCCTGAACTGGGACCGTTTATGACAGTCCGTCAGAACTATCTGGATGCGGCCCTGCGGGAAATCGACAACCGTTACGGTTCGGTCACCGAGTACCTTACCGGCACTCTCGGGGCGGACCTCGATGCCCTTCGGGAGATATACCTTTACTAACATCCGCAGTCTATCCCCGCCCCTTTTCCATACGACCTGCCGCGGCAGTCACGGCGCATCCATGCCGGTTGCGCCCGGTATAATCATTGCTCTTTTTTACCGTAAACGTTAAAACCGAGAGCGATGAAAGACAAGTTGAGGGAAGGGTTCAGGCACCCGCAGAAAATTTATCATCAGGGCGAATTTCCGATACAGAAGCAGGACCCGCCGGGGCTGGAATCCAGAATGGACCCAGTACCCGACTGTGGCGAGGAGAGCTATGTGGGCTACGGCAGGCTAAAGGGCCGCAAAGCCCTTATTACGGGCGGCGACTCCGGTATAGGCCGGGCTGTTGCGATAGCCTTCTCCCGCGAAGGGGCGGATGTAACGATAACCTATCTTCCCGTGGAGGAATCGGACGCCCGGTCGCTTGCCGACCTGCTGGAGGGAGAGGGCCGGACGATACACCTTATACAGGCCGACCTGCGCCAGGAGAGCGTTTGCCGCGAGGTAGTCAGGGAGGCCCACGAGAGGATGGGCGGACTGGATATCCTCGTGCCGAACGCCGCCGTGCAGAAAGCGCAGTGGCAAATCGAAGACATTACCGCCGAACAGGTCCGCAATACTTTCGAGGTGAACACCTTCGCACCGATATTCCTGGCCCGTGAAGCGGTCGGACTACTGCCGGAAGGAGCCTCCATTATATTCACCGGCTCGGCCGAATACTACACACCCAACCGGTTCCTGCTCGACTATGCGGCCTCGAAATCGGCCGTGGTGGCTTTCAGCATCGGGCTTGCCAAACAGTTGATAGACCGCGGGATACGGGTCAACACCGTTTGCCCCGGACCGGTTTGGACACCGCTGGAGGTATCGGGCGGCAACCCGGACGAACTCATTACCCAGCACGGTATCGACACGCCGTTCAAACGACCCGGCCAACCGGTGGAGCTGTCGGGTATATATGTATTCCTCGCCTCCAACGAGGCCACCTACGTTTCAGGCGAAGTCTACGGCGTGACGGGCCTGCTCAGCGCACATTAAACCACGATAATATGAATCCGGAAGAGAGACAGAAAGGTTACCTGCTAATCGGTACCTATACCGAGAACGAAATCGGCAAAGGCAGCAGGGGAATATACATTTACCGGTGTGACTACCGCCACGGCACGTTCGATTACCACGGGGTGGCTCCGACCAAAAACCCGTCGTACATCACCCTCGACCGGCCGCAGGCGAACCTATACGCCGTGAGTGAGACCGCGGCGCCCTCTTCCGTCGGTTCGTTCCCGTTCGACAGGGAGGCCGGTACGGCCGGGGAACTTCACACCACCCCCAACGACGGGGCGGACCCGTGCAATATAATCGTCTCGCCCGACGGCAGGTTCCTCGTCACGGCCGATTACAGTTCGGGAGGGATAAGCGTCTTCCCCGTGCGGGACGACGGGGCGCCGGGCGCACAGCGGCAGTCGTTCAACTTTACCGGCTCAGGTCCGGTCGGCGACCGGCAGGATGGCTCGCATATCCACTGCGCACGCTATTGCCGTTGCGGTAAGTACCTGTTCGTGACCGACCTCGGTGCCGACTCCATTTACCGGTTCGACGTTCTGACCGACATGGAGGACCATATAGATTTCGAGACCAAACGGGTATTCCGCGTCAAAGCCGGGTCGGGTCCGAGGCACTTCGTATTCGACCGGGACGGACGGTATATGTACCTGATAAACGAACTTTCGGCATCCGTCATGGCGTTCAGTTTCGAAAAGGGCGAATTGCAGGAGATACAGCACCTGCCCGCTAACCCTGACGGCGGGGACGGGGGCGATATCAAACTCTCCCCGGACGGCAATTATCTCTACGCCTCGGTCCGGGAGACCGCGGTGGACGGAATCGCCGTCTACCGGCGCGACGCCGTGAGCGGGCTGCTGGATTTCGTCTATTACCAACCCTGCGTACTCCACCCGCGGAATTTCGAATTCAGCCCGTGCGGCAGATTCCTGTTCGTTGCCGGTATGAAGGCGGGCAAGGTGCAGGTATTTTCGTACGACCCTGCCGACGGCCGTCTGACCGATACCGGCCGAAAGATCGACGTCCCGAACCCCACCTGCCTCGTATTCACCGAGTAGAACCCTTCAGATGCCCACGCGGCTTTAACGAAAGGCAGGTGTATGATTCGATTGCGAAGAATCGTGCAACAGGGGTAAAATAATGGCAAAGAGGGTAAGTTTTTCGCAAAGAGTTCGTTCTATTCACCGGCAGGAACGTTATTCAATGCCGTGGAAAAATTATCCTACAAAGTATAACGAGGATATAAGAAAACCGGTCGATTCGGCTTTTTCAAGAAGGCCGGCGGGGTAAATATAATAGTTGCCGTTTAATTTGACGGTACGGTTTATTTATACTATTTTTGCAGTCGCAAGTTAAACAGTGAGCGTGATTAAGTGGTTGATTGAGTTTAATTTGTAGCTCGGGGTGTAGCGCAGTCCGGTTAGCGCACCTGGTTTGGGACCAGGGGGTCGTGGGTTCGAATCCCGCTACCCCGACGAAATTGAAACCATTTGTGTGCAAACCGTATGCAAATGGTTTTTTATTCGGTACTATACTGATTGTTTTCAGCGGCCCGCACTCCACCCCCGGAGACCCGCACGTCTGCGAAACAGACGCTCATCTGAAACTTGATTTCCCTCTATCCAACGGGTCAAATCACCTATTTCGCACACAATCGATAGGCTAAGGATAATCCTAAAGACCGACTCTTGCATCGGGACCTCCTTGAGCATCATATAGTAACAGCCACCACTTTACGGATTATAAACCATACCAGTCCGCACGGTATTATACAAAAAGCCGTCAGGCCGATGAAAATCCCATAAAATATAGACGGGCAATGACGCACCTTTACGTTTGCATCTATTCCTGACATTTGATAGACAAGGATATAAAGCGGACCGGGCCGTTCGGGCCGGAATCACCGCCATCCGGCCGCCGAAGCCGACCGTAAGGGTCGGAAAATCACCCTCCGACCACCACCGCGGCCTACCGAAACAGCCTATCCATCAGGTCCGCCGGGAGGTAGAACAGCCCG
>JAJBVT010000068.1:0-153 GCA_020859685.1 Rikenellaceae bacterium | reverse complement strand
CCCGTCCACCCTCGCCACGGACGTATGGGCCGGAATCACCGCCGTCCGGCCGCCACAGCGGACCGTAAGGGTCGGAAATGTATCCTTCCGACCGGCATCGCGGCCTACCGAAACAGCCTATCCATCAGGTCCGCCGGGAGGTAGAACAGCCCG
>JAJBVT010000034.1 GCA_020859685.1 Rikenellaceae bacterium | reverse complement strand
ACATATTATTACTGGCTATAAAAATTAATATGTCTCGGAACGAAGGAGGTTCTGTATTTTCAAAATATATAGATTATTCGCTTTGCTCAGAATGACATATTATTACTGGCTATAAAAATTAATATGTCTCGGAACGAAGGAGGTTCTGTCATTCAAAATATATATAGATTCTTCGCTCCGCTCAGAATGACGTTATTTTAAGAATTATGTTAGGTCTGGATTAACATAATGTATAATAAAAAAGGTTGCGCATAAAGCACAACCCCTGACAATTTTTATAACTTTCCGAAATATACAGGACTATTCCTGAGCGGCGCGCTGGTTAACGAACCCTTCGGCAATCTTGGTCAACGATACGTCGGTATATTTTTCGTTGACAAGTATGCCTTCGAGCATCGTAACCACCCGCTTGTTGTTCATGTAACCGGCGAATATCCGGAGCGTTTCGTAGGTGGCTATCTCGTAGTGCTCGGCCTTTTGGGCGGCGAGTATAAGGGCGGCGTCGCGCACGAAAGTATCCTTCTCGGTATCGCGGATAACTTCGTCTGCTTCGGTGAGGATGCCGTGCATTGCGGGGCACTTCTTGGCCCTCGGGGTTTCACCGAGCAGGCCGAATACCTTTTCGACGATGGCGATGTGCTGGGTAGTCTCCTCGGCATGTTTCTCGAACGCCGCTTTAACGTCCTGACTGGTCGCGGCGCGTTTCATTTTGGGAAGCGATTTAGCAAGGTTTTTTTCAGCCCAGTAGATGTCTTTCAGCTCGTCCACGAAGAACTTTTTGAACTCCTGTCCCCTCTGCTGCTTTACACTCGGAGCAGCCGACCGTGCAGTCCGGGGGGCGGTCTTTGTCATTGTTGCCATTTTCAGAATTATATTAGTATGATAGAGGAACTTGGCAAAATCCATACCATCCGTTACGGCAGGTACTTTCCGTAATTGGCTGCGAAATGTTAACTTTGCGGCTTGTTGCAAATATTCGAAGACATTATGCAGGAGATACAAATACGGCGGGCCACCCCCGGGGATTGCCCGAGGCTGTTGGAACTGGTGCGCGGACTTGCGCTCTACGAGAAGGCGCCTGAGCAGGTCACAATCACCCCGGAGGAGTTCGGGCAGGCCGGGTTCGGACCGGAGAAGGTCTGGGACTGTTTCGTGGCGCAACACGGCGAAAAGACTATCGGGTTCGCCCTGTACTATACCCGGTTCAGCACATGGAAAGGCCGCCGGGTGTACCTGGAGGACCTGTTCGTGGAGCCGGAATACCGTGGTATGGGCGCCGGTAAACTGCTGTTCGAAGCGCTTATCGAGGAGACCCGCCGCCTGGGATTCGGAGGAATGGTCTGGCAGGCGCTCGACTGGAACGAACCGGCCCTCGCGTTCTACCGCCGTTACGGGACGTCGTTCGACAACGGCTGGGTCAACTGTTCGTTAGACATTCCTTCCGCCAATGAATAAAGCGACGCTCAAAATCAGCCTGCTCGCCATACTAGCGTGCGTAATATGGGGTTCCGCCTTTCCGGGCGCCAAGATAGGATTCGAGTACACCGGTCCGATTTTCCTGTCGGGCCTGCGTTTTACCCTTGCCGGGCTGCTGCTGGTGCCTGTAATGTTGGCCCTGCGGATAGACATGAAGGCCCCTTTCCGCTACTGGAGGTTCACCCTGGTGTTCGCCTTCCTGCAAACGTTTATGCAGTACGGGCTGTTTTTTATGGGGTTGGACAAGGTACCCGCGTCGACTTCCGCCATAATAATCGGGGCCGGGCCGCTGTTCGTGGCACTGATGGCCCACTTTACCCTGCGCGACGATCGGCTTACGTGGCGTAAAATCGGCGCCATAGCCCTCGGGATATCGGGGGTAATTTTTATAAGTCTTACAAAGGGGGGCCTTGCGGAGGGTACCTCACCGGGGAGGTTCTATACGGGGGTTGCCCTGCTTATCGGCAGTAACCTGATGGGGAGCTATACGAATATAATGGTAGTAAAAAAAGAAAGAATACGGCATTTCGCCTATCGCACTGACTTCGTTCGCCAATTTTACTGGCGGCCTGTTGCTCCTGCTGGTCGGCCTTGTCGTAGAGAAGCCTGCGTGGGGTCCGTTTCCCGCGGAGTTTTACGGGGCCCTCCTGTGGCTCGCCATGATTCCGGCCACGGCTTTCTCTATTTGGTACACGTTGCTGAACCGGCCGGATGTTAAGGTATCGGAGCTGAACATCTGGAAATTCGTCGTTCCCGTGAGCGCTTGCATCCTGAGCTGGATTCTGCTTCCATCCGACCACCCCACATGGCAGGCGCTGACCGGAATCGGCATCATCACCGTCGCAATGTTTCTGTCACGGAAGCCGGGGGCGAAGTAAAAGGGCTTTCGGAGAAAAAAATCTGCCGATTTCAAATAGAATCCTCAATTCGGGTAGGACAATATATTAATGCAGATTATTAGTCCCTACGATATTCGTGACGATGTTTATATAAAACAAAGGGTAAACCGCTCGGCGGTTTACCCTTTGTTTTATATAAAGGAGAGTTCTTACTCGTTCGGAATATGGGTTACTTCCTTGTGCCCGTCGTGTTTCTCCTTGATAACGGTTTCGTCGTCATGCTCGATAACCTTCAGGACATCCCTTTCACCGTCTTCTCTCACCTTGAGTACGTGGCGGTCGCCGTCTTCACTCTCTTTGATTTTGATAAAGTCGCGCTCGTCGCCGATATGCTGTTTGAAGACCTCCTTGTTGTCGTTGTCCTTGAGTTTGAAGCTGACATGGGTGCCGTCGGCGAGCTGGGTACGCCATACTTCCTTATTGGGACCCATTTTTACTTTCCACTCGTTGTCGATTTTACGAAGGTCGTAATTGATATCCTCCGCAATGCCGTCGTTATAGTGGTGGCGTACTACCACATTGGCAGTGTTACCGTCCTTGGCGACGTTTTCCGATACGACGTCTACCTTCTTGATACCGCCGTGGCGGCGAACATGGTCGTCCACGTTATTGCGGAGCATATCCGAGTAACGCCTCTTGTCGCGGCGCATCTCCTGCCCGTCGTAATCGTTGTCGGCCACCATACGGTCAACCATATGGTCGTAGTTACCGTCCCTCAGATGCTCCGAATATTCACGGGCGGCGGCGCTGGCGCTCCGTTTTTTATTGTCGTTGCAGTTCGTAAACGCTACCACAGCCATGATAAGGATAGCGGGAATGAATAATTTTTTCATCTTCTTTATTTTTTGTAATACATCAAATTCGTTCTCCGGACCATGTCTTCGGTTACCGAAGTCTTCAGATGTATTGCAAGAAACGAACCATCCCCTTTGTATGGCTTAAAAAAATTGGATATCCTTCACGGTAGAAATACCCCGAAAAGGGGTTCGGAAGGGGAGTTGGGACAAAATACGGATCGTGTCAGATAAAGATTACCACATACTCCGATACGGTGCCGATACGGAACTTGCCACCCCAGATACCCAGGCCTGAACTGACGAAGACCTTAGTGCCGTCCTTGTCGATTAGGCCGTGCGAATCCTCGTAAATCCTGTCCGTAACCCAGTTGAACGGCCATACCTGACCGCGGTGGGTATGGCCCGAAACCTGAAGCGCGGCACCTTCCCGAACGGCTTCCGAAAGGTCGGCAGGTTGGTGGTCCGCCACCACGAGCGGCAGGCTGCGGTCCGCGCCTTCGAGCAGGCGCCATAAGGGTTTCCGGCGAGGGTTGGTCCGGTCGTCCCGACCGGCAAGCAGTAGGCGGCCGCCCACGGTCACCACCGAGTCTTTCAGGACCGTTATTCCGGTGGTGCCCAGAAATTCGAGACTGGCATCCAGCCCGCTGATATACTCGTGGTTACCGGGCACCATATAGACCCCGTGACGGGCATCGAGCCTCCTGAGAACGGCGGCCATATCTTTTGTATAGAGCGGGCGGACGTCGGTGTCGATAAGGTCTCCCGCTATAACTATCACGTCGGGATTCTCCGCGTTTATTTTCAGTACCCACCGGGACAGTTCCCGGGGACCTATGGTGTACCCGAGGTGCAGGTCGCTTATAACCACCATCTTCAGTTTATCGCCCACCGGAGCCTGCGGCACCTCGACGGTAAACTCCACCCGGCGCTTCTTGTGGTAATTCAGATTCCCGGCAACCAATATGAGCGCTACCAATCCCAGAATACCGAAAAAGGTGGAGTAGTTGGAGCGCAGGAACCCCGCCCTCTCCACCAGCCCCGTCCACGGCAACAGATCGGCTATCAGGACCGCCATAAAGAGGTAGAGCAGAACCACCATCCATGCAGTACCCAATCCGTATACCACCGAACCGATACCCACCGGCAGTGTGCCCCGGAAAGCGAAGAATATACCTATGGCCGCCACGGCAAGAACGCCGAAAACAACCAATACCAGCCGGAGCCATGCCCCCGCGGGGAGCATCTGCCAGAGCCGGATAAAAACATACAGGTTGGCACCGAGGTAGGCCGCAAAAATCAGAATAGCAAAATATTTCATTAACGGGTAATTTTTTATCGCGTAAAAATAAGCAAAGTCGGTCGGTATTAGTGCGGTTCTCACCGTAAATTGTCCCGGGGGTTCGAAGTGCTTTCCGTCAAAAAATCGACCAAACACGACGGGCTGGTCCACGCTTCCCGGTTATCCCGGGCAGTTGCCGGGTATCGACTACCCTGCCCCACCGTTCGCGGGGCGTTCCATTACCACCCAACCGGTATAGCTCGACAGTATAAAGACGAAAGAAACGGTTAAATATTTTATCTGCCGGTAAAATAAGGTGAAGATGTATTTTATACTTCGGGTGTAAACGCATCTGATTTCACAAGGGCGGGACGGCGGGGCGAGCAGGGTGCGTGCCGACAGGGAGAGATGGCGGGACGCCGGGGAGAGGTGCCAGGTGTAGGGGCGGGGAGTCAGACCGCCGTCGCGTGGTGGCGGACCGCCGGGGCGTCGGGGGCAGTGGCGGGTTTTGGGACGCAGTGGCGGGCGGCCCTCCGAAGCGAGGTGGAGGGATGTCGGGGCGGCTCCTATAAAACAAGAGCGGCAATTGAGCCGCTCTCGTCATTATTATGGGCCTACCAACCGGATTTACCGACGGCCGCCCACGGTCTTACACTATCTCCACAAGCGGAGCGTCCCCCGCGACGGATTCGCCTACCTCCACAAGAACCTGCTTCACCGTGCCGGAATACGGGGTGGCGATGCTGTTCTCCATCTTCATGGCTTCGAGAATCAGCACGTCCTGACCTTCGGTTACTGTGTCACCCTCTTTCACGAGCAGTTCGAAAATCCTTCCCGGCATCGGGGCCGCGACTACGTTGCCGGTTAGGGCGGCCCGAGGTCTTCCCGGTTTCGGTTCCTGAACCGGGGATTCGGTATCGACCTGCTCGCATCGTGCTTTTTTGGAGCGGGTGAGGAAATCTTTGGCCACCATCGGGAACAGTTCGAGCAGCAGTACCTCTTTCTCGTTCTCCGCCAGCTTTATTCCGCCGCAATCCTCCAGCACCGGATTGGGCTGCATCTCGTACTTCGACGTATCGTAAGGGGTCTCCTCGCGGACACCGGCTATTTTGAACCGGAAGTCGGAATCGACCGGAACCGGGGTTTTGCCGTATTCCCCCTTGACGAGGTTGACGAACTGGTTCGAGACGTTGGTGTACATCGGTTTACCGTTCATTTCGTCGATGGCGCAGTTTACCGCCTGCGAGCCGACTATCTGGCTTGTCGGGGTCACCAGCGGCGGAAGGCCCGCGTCGAGCCTAACCTTCGGAATCAGCTCCATCGCCTTCTCGAGGATGTGTTCGCTCTTGAGCTGTTTCAACTGGGCCACCATATTGGTATACATCCCACCCGGTATCTCGGCTTTACGGACCAGGTCGTTGGGCGGCGGGAACCCGAAATACGATTCGATGCCGTGGCACGCCCGCAGAAGCGTCTCCTCGTTACCGGCCTTAGCTGCCGCTACCGCATCGTCGAACAGTCTATCCACCTCCGCGGGAAGGGTGTCCCTGAGTGGTGAAAATTTATCGGGAAAAGTCTTGACCACGTCGAACTGCTCCAACTCGCGGCGGATATGGAACAGCTCGCCGTTTATCTTCTCCACAGCCTCCATATCTATATCCAGCCCGATACCGAGCTTTCGGCAGAACACATATATCAATTCGATGGCCGGGGCAGCCGGTCCGCCAGCGAAGTACCAGATATTAGTGTCCACTATATCGGCCCCGTTCACGATGGCAGACAGTACCGAGGCCAGCCCGAACCCGGGGGTGCAGTGTGTATGGAAATCCACCGGGACGGACAACTCTTTCTTGAACAGCCGTATCAAGGCCGCTACCCGGCGCGGCGGAATCAATCCGCTCATATCTTTGATGGTCACCATATCGGCCCCGAGGGCCTCCATCTGTTTCGCCTTGCCGAGGAAATACTCGTCCGTAAAGACCTCGCCGGGAAGTTTCCGGCCTTTCAACCGGGCCTTCAGCCGCTCTGCTGCGGTAAAGTGCGGGTCTATCGTGTAACAGACCGCGCAGTCGGCGATACCTCCGTACTGCCTGACGTATTTCACGGTGGACTTTACGTTATCGACATCGTTAAGCGCGTCGAATATCCGCATTATCCCGAGACCCGAAGAGATGGCGTTGCGGCAGAATCCGTCTATGACGTTATCCGGATACGGGTTGTAACCGAATAAGTTACGACCACGGGACAGTGCGGTGAGTTTCGACGTATCCCCGACCGCGGCCTTTATCTTTTCCAGCCTCTCCCACGGGTTTTCGCTCAGGTAGCGCATTACGGAGTCGGGCACCGCACCGCCCCACACCTCCATGGCGTAAAACCCGGCATCGCGGTAATAGGGCAACACACGGTCAATCTGCTGTTGGGTCATTCTGGTGGCGAAGGAGGATTGCTGACCGTCCCTGAGGGTAAGGTCCCGGATTTTTAACACTCGTGACATACGCAAAGTTTTAAGAAGTTACACTTATTCGGACTCAACTCTCACACTACCAACGATATTCGACTACTGTTATTTTGCTAACTGTTAGTCGACTAACAAATATAATTTTATTTTTGTTAAAAAACCAAAATACTACCGGTTTTTCTTAACAGAGTTTTAATCCGGATGTAATGACGGTCGACGTCGTGTGTTGGCAAAAAAAATGCCCGGATTTTTCCGGGCATATAACAGGTTTGAACGTATTCGGTATCAGGCTGTTTCGAAGTTCTAAGATGGTGGTTTTCAGTGACCGAACCTCGAACTGTCGACCTCCTTGCGCTCTTCCTCTTTATAGCCGCCGAATTTATAAGCGAACGACACCCCGAGCGACTGTTGGGCCGGCTGTCTCATATACATATCAAGGTTCTGCCCGCTGCGGTGCGAATGAATATCTATCATCCCCGTGTCGAAAATATCGTTGGCGCGTAATCTCAGCTCAGCCTTTTGATTTGCGAAGGTCCATTTCGCCCCGGCATTCAGGGTCCAGAAACTCGACAGGTCCATAAGCCCCTGCATCGGCCGGGTCATGTAATTTGCCGAGAGTTCCAGTTTGATATCCGGTCGGGAGCTGACGTTAAAGGTGTTGTTCAGTCCGAAATAGGCGACGAATTTACTGTGGTCGAAACTGATATCGTGGAAGTGGTCGCTTCGGGCGTGTTCCCACGTTCCCTGAAACATAAACCGGGACGAAAGCCACCGTCCGACGCTGAACGGCACCACCGCGACCAATCCGACGGTCTCCTTCAGGTCCCAGTTCATGGTCTTGTAAATAAGGTTCAACCGGTCCGTAGCCTGATAGGCGAGTTGTACCGCATAGTCGGGCGCATAGTTGTAAAACAGGTTGAAGATATATTTCTGCTTCATAACGTAGGTGAACTGAGCCGAATAGTAGTTATAGGCCTTCAGGTTGGGGTTGCCGTGCCCCTCGGCATACCCGTTCATGTAGCCAATGTAGTCCTGCTTTTCCCAATAGCTCGGGTATCTTTTGTCCGACGAGAAGGAGAATTGCAGAATATGCTGCGGGGAGTGCATGTAGGACATATTGGCCTGCGGGAATACGGCCCAGTCGTCGTCGCGGCCGAACTTGTAGTATTCGCCCGTAAGCGAAAGGTTGAACGACAATTGCTCGGTTAGGCTCTTCCCCACCCCCATATATAGGTCGTAAATATACTCTTTGAGGGTATTGTCCGTGTCGTAAAGTTCGATTCCGCCTGCCGATTCGCGGTAAATCTGATAGTCGTGGTCGTTGGCATAATAGAACTTCCCGCCGTAGGTCAGCTCCCAATCCCGGCTGAGGGCATGCGACTGGTCGGCGTATGCCATCACCGCATCTATACGTTGGCGGGCGTCGGAGACGAACGACGATTGCGAGCCGTACTGGTCGGTATTATCGTAATACTGCATAGACGGGTGCTTGTAAAAGGTATAATTCAGACCGCCTTTCAAACCAAATCCCGACGTATAGTCCAACGACAGATTATGGAGCTGGGAGCTGCTTGTCTTACGGCTGTATGAGTCGGAGAAATTGCCACGGGAATAGCTGTCGCCCCGGCCGTTGGCGGTAACGGTAGTGTTGTATGCGAGGCTGACCACATTGTCGTCGTCCGGGCGGAAGTCGAGGCCGAAACGTCCGGTATGTTTTTCCGATCGGTTATCGCCGTAATCGTGCTGTTCTATCTCATAAAGAGTACCGTCCACGGTATGGTGCGAATATATGTCGTACTCCGAGCGGGAATGGTTGTCGGAAAAGGTATAAAGCAGGTCCGCGGAGAATTTACCGGCGTTATAGAGGAGGCTTGTCCCCGCCTGGTAGTTCGGGTAATGCCGCTGGGTAAACGAGCCGTTCACCTCGCCTTGCCATATCGGAGAACCGTCCTCGCTGGCGATGCCCCGCAGAACAAGATTCAGTGCCGCCCCGCGTACATGGTACTGCGGAGGGGCGCTGTACATAACCTCGGCCGTTTCGAGACTCGAGGCGGGCATCTGTTTCAGCAGGTCGATAATCTGTTGGTGGCTCATGGTCGAAGGACGACCGTTCAGAATTATCGACACCCCGCCCCCGCCCAGCACGAGAGACCCGTCCTGTTCGCGGACACCGGGAAGCTCGAGAACGGCGTCGTAGGCGGTGGTCACCACCTTGCCCTTCGTCACCTGCTCCACGTCGTAGGAGAGCACCCCGCCGGACACCTTCACCAGCGGCCGCTCGCCCTTGACCACAATCTCGTCTATCTCGTTTTCACGGCGGGAGAGGACTACCCGGATATCGTCCGCGTCCACCGCGTCGATAAAATTGTCCTCGTACAACACATGCTGGACCACCACCCGGTAGAACTGCAATGCCGTATGGAAAGAGAACCTGCCGAGGGAATCGGTCACCGCCGCGTCCGCAAACTCTCCGTCCGCATCCTGTAATATAACCGTGGCGTACTGTATCGGGTCTCCTTCGACATCGTGAACCGTCCCGTTCACCGTCCGCATTTGTCCGGCGGCTACCGTAACGGAGAGGGCTATGGAGAAAATAAGGGAAACAATGCTGTTCATAAAGGCTGATTTTAAAACGAATTAACTATCCGCTGCAAAGGTAAGCCCCCACAGGAAGTGTCGCTCCTTTCCTTAACATTCGTTAACATTACTTAACGGGCGGTAACATTCCGGAATGGGATAGCGACACCCGAAAGGACGGGAAGATGGGCTTCAGTAAGAAAGTGTTTATGAACGACTCGGGACGATGGTGGGAATAAGCATCGGTCCGAACGGAGCGGAGAATCTGAATCTAAGAAACTTTAGTAGGATTATGATAGTTACCGTGTTATGAGGAGACAATCCCCGCGTTACCTATCTATTCCAAAGCGAACTGGGCCAGTCCGATTGCCATAGCGGCTTCGATAACCACTGCGGCACGGAGGGCTATACATGCGTCGTGGCGGCCTTTAATCACCAGCGGCTCCACGCTTCCGGTCGCGTAATTCCATGTCCGCTGCTCGGAGGATATGCTCGGAGTGGGTTTGACCGCCACACGGGCCACAACGGGGTTGCCGTTGGTAATCCCGCCGTTAATTCCTCCCGCATTGTTGGAGGAGGTACGGCCGTCGGCCGATATTATGGGGTCGTTGTTTTCGGAACCGCGCATGGCCGCCGCCGAGAATCCGTTGCCGAACTCCACGCCCTTTACGGCCGGCACGGAGAACAGCAGGTGTCCCACCACGCTCTCGACCGAGTCGAAAAACGGCTCGCCCCAACCCGTGGGCACGCCTTCGGCCGTGCATTCAATTATACCGCCCACCGAATCGAGGCCGCGGACGGCCTCTTCCACGATATCGTTCCACTTTGCGGGGTCGGTCTCCCCGCCCAGCGCCGTAATGGCTGCCGTGAGGGTTACGCCATGCTTTTCAAGTATCTTCTTGGCTACCACACCGGCCGCGACCAGCCCGAGCGTAACCCTGCCGGAGAAGTGCCCGCCCCCCCTGTAATCGTTGAACCTCTGGTATTTCTCGGCCGCAACCCGGTCGGTATGGGAAGGGCGGGGGTGTGAAACAAGATTACTGTAATCTCCCGAGCGGGTATTTTCGTTGCGGAAAAGGACCGTAAGGGGCGCACCCGTGGTACGGCCTTCGAAGACCCCGGAGACGATTTCAGGACTGTCGGACTCCTTGCGCGGCGTGGTGCCCCGGGCACCGCTCCGGCGACGGGCAAGGTCCGCCTCCATATCGGCTTCGCACAGGGCGATGCCCGGCGGTACTCCGTCCATAACCACGCCCAGCCCGCCCCCGTGGGACTCGCCGAAAATCGACACCCTGAACCTCGTTCCAAATGTATTCATGCTCGTATGCTTCGTAATCTTTGATGTAATTTAACCGGCGGCAGGCTTCTTATTAAGGCCGGACGACGGAAAGAGTCACATACCGGTTACCCGTATAAAATCTTCCCTAAATCCCGGCCGCAGTGAATTACGTGGCGGGTAACGGCTTATTCATGCCGACCGTGGTGGTCGACCGGCTATCGTAAACTAATGTTTCTTCCCATCGTGCAATACAGACCGATGCCTACCTTGCCCCGGAAAACCGGCTCAAACAGTTATCGCCGCGAGGTCGTCCCAAAAACCGGGGTAGGACTTATCGACCGCTCCGGCGTCACGCACCGTCAGGCCGTACTGCGAAGTAAGGGCCGCCGTGCCGAGGGCCATAGCTATACGGTGGTCGTTATGGCTGTCGACGGTGCCGCCCGTTATGGCGCATCCCTTAACAGTCATGGTATCTGGTACCGAAAGGTCAACCTCCACGCCCAACTTCCCGAACTCCTCACGGAGCGTTAGCGCGCGGTTACTCTCCTTGTGTTCGAGCCGGGAGGTACCCTTGAGTACGGTCATTCCGGCGCAGTTTGCCGCAAGGGCCACGAGCGCGGGAAACAGGTCCGGACAGCTAGTTGCATCGAACCGGAAGCCGGTGAGAGGCCTGCGCGACACGGTTACCGTATCGGCCGTGGTGGTAATCTGGGTACCGGCCCTTGCAAGCGCCTCCACGATAGCAACATCGGCCTGCATGGAAAGCGGGTTAAGGTTCTCGACCGTCACCTCACCCGCAATCGCCCCGGCCACCAGCAGGCAGGAAGCCCCGCTCCAGTCGCCCTCCACGGCATAGGTGCGCGGGGTGTACCGCTGGCCGCCCTCTACATAAAATTCGCGGTAATCGTTGTGGCTTACCCTGACGCCGAATTTTGCGAGCAGGTCGATAGTCATATCTATATACGGCGTACTCGTGGCACGGCTGACGTACAGCGTAGTGTTATCCGCGGCCAGCGGCAGGGCCATCAGCAGCCCCGTTATAAACTGCGAACTTACCGAACCGTCTACCACGGCCTCCCCGCCGCCCAGCGGACCGTGAACCGTCACTGGCAGGTAGCCCCCGTCAGAGGTTATCTCCACTCCGAGAGATGTCAGCGGCCCGGTCATCATATCCACCGGGCGGCCGAGTATCGAACCCCGGCCGGTGACGGTAACCGGTACCGTGCAGAGCGATGCCACCGGGGTAAACATCCTTGCCGAAAGGCCCGACTCCCCGATATCCACAACCGTTTCCCGCGGAGTAAGCACCCCTTCACGGATACCGCCGGTTACGGTGTATTCCTCCGCTGCTGTCTTCTCCACTGCGGCTCCGAGCCGGGTGGCAACGTCCAGCGCGGCGGCCGTATCGCTGCAAAGCTCCATGTTCCGGAGCACGGTAACGCCTTCGGCCAGAAGGGCCGCCGCTACGGCCCGCTGGGCGTAGCTCTTGGAAGTGGGAGCCTTCACCGTCCCGCATATGGTCCCTTCAGGGCTATATTTTTCCATTTTAAATCTGCAAATCTTATCTTCTCACCTCCGGAGATATCGATTCCGTACAAAAAAATCCCAATCAGACAAGGACCTACCGTTCACGGTCTCCGGAACTAAAAAGGCACCCGCCAATTCGGCCTACCTCAGTTTAAAGTCCTTACCCAGATAGACTTTCCTCACCGTCTCGTCATTGGCAAGGTCCTCGGCCGAACCGGCCTTCAGTATCTTCCCTTCGAACAGCAAGTATGTACGGTCGGTGATATCGAGGGTCTCGTGCACGTTGTGGTCGGTGATAATGACACCGATATTTTTCTGTTTCAAGGTGGCTACGATACTCTGTATATCTTCCACCGCTATCGGGTCTACCCCGGCGAACGGCTCGTCGAGCAGTATAAAGTTCGGATTTATCGCCACGGCCCGGGCTATCTCCGTCCGGCGGCGTTCGCCCCCCGAGAGCTGTATACCCTGGCTTTTACGCACCTTCTGCAGCCGAAACTCCTCGATAAGGCTGTCCACCCTCTCCCGCTGGTAACTCTTCGGGTGGTCGGTCAGCTCCAGCACCGCCTTCAAGTTGTCCTCCACACTCAGGTGCCGGAACACCGATGCCTCCTGCGCCAGATACCCTACACCCATCTGCGCCCTCCTGTAAACAGGAAACTTGGTGATATCCTGGTCCTTCCCGTAATTGTCCTGCAGAAATATCTGCCCGCCGTTGGGTTTGATAAGCCCCACTATCATATAGAAGGTGGTGGTCTTCCCCGCCCCGTTGGGACCGAGCAGCCCCACTATCTCGCCCTGGTTCACCTCGATTGATACGTGGTCGACCACAGTGCGGGATTTATAGCGCTTTATAAGGTCTTTGGTATGAAGTTTCATGGGAGGAAATTGAGCCTTGCGGTGAAGTAATGTAAAAAAATATCCCCTAAAGTTAGTCAAATTTGAAAAAAATGGATAATTTAGCTATATATAATACCGTATTACCCGTATTACCCTTTAATATTTAGAACCACCCGTATACTATGAATCGATTGGAAGACGCCCTGTTGCATGAGAAGCTGAGGGAATATTTTGGCTTTTCGTCCTTTAAAGGCAACCAGGAGTCTGTAATCAGGAATGTCCTTGCCGGTAAAGACACGTTCGTGCTGATGCCTACCGGCGGCGGTAAATCACTGTGCTACCAACTTCCCGCCCTGATAATGGACGGAGTGGCTATTATTATATCCCCGCTGATAGCGCTGATGAAAAACCAGGTCGATTCGATGCGGGCATTCAGCTCGGAGGACGGGGTAGCCCATTTCCTGAACTCGTCGCTCAACAAGGCGGCAATCGCCAAGGTACGGGAAGACGTGGAGGCGGGCAAAACTAAGCTGCTCTACTTCGCCCCGGAATCTCTCACCAAGGACGATAACGTAACGTTCCTGCGCAAAATAAAGATATCCTTCTATGCCATAGACGAGGCCCACTGTATATCGGAATGGGGCCACGATTTCCGTCCGGAGTACCGGCGTATCCGGCCGATTATAAATGAGATTGGGAACGCGCCTCTGATAGCCCTGACGGCTACCGCCACACCCAAAGTTCAGCTCGATATCCAGAAAAACCTCGGCATGCAGGACGCGGCCGTATTTAAGTCTTCGTTCAACCGGCCTAACCTCTATTATGAGATACGGCCGAAGAAAGATGCGGCGAGGGACGTAATCCGTTACGTCAAGCAGCATCCCGGCCAGTCTGGGATTATCTACTGCCTTAGTCGCAAAAAGGTGGAGGAGCTGGCCGAGCTGATGGTAGCCAACAATATCAAGGCCCTGCCCTACCATGCGGGTATGGACGCCACCACACGTGCCCAGAACCAGGACAGTTTCCTGATGGAAGAGGCGGAAGTGATTGTAGCCACCATCGCCTTCGGGATGGGTATCGATAAGCCCGACGTGCGGTACGTGATTCACTACGATATACCCAAGAGCCTCGAGGGTTATTATCAGGAGACCGGCCGTGCCGGTCGTGACGGCGGAGAGGGAAAATGCATCACCTTTTACAGCTACAAGGATATCCAGAAGCTGGAGAAATTTATGCAGGGCAAGCCCGTGGGCGAGCAGGAGATTGGTAAGCTGCTGCTGCTGGAGACCGTATCGTATGCCGAATCGTCGTTATGCAGGCGCAAGACCCTGCTCCATTACTTTGGCGAGGAGTATACGGAGGAGAATTGCGGCTGTTGCGACAACTGCCTCAATCCCAAGCCCAAAATCGAAGCCACACCCCATATGCGGTTCGCTCTGGAGGTACTCGCCAAGATAGGCGACAAATTCAAGATGGACTACCTTATCAACCTGCTTATCGGCAGGACTACGGCCCTGATAAAATCGTACGGCCACCACAAGGAGAGCTGGTACGGCCGGGGAAAAGAGCACAGCGACAAATTCTGGGGTGCGGTAATCCGGCAGGGATTGATACTGGGGCTGATAAACAAGAATATAGAAAACTACGGCTTTCTTTCGGTTAACAAGAAGGGGGAGGAGTTTCTGGAGAAGCAGTTCCCCGTACAGATCACCCTCGACCACAGTTACGAAACGGACGATGGAGACAGCGAACCCATAATGCCGTCGGGTAAACCGGGCACCGGGGCGGCCGACCAGCAGCTCTTCAACATGCTCAAAGACCTGCGAAAGAAGGTTGCAAAGAAACACGACCTGCCGCCGTTCGTAATTTTTCAGGACCCTTCGCTCGAAGATATGTCGATACAGTATCCCATCACCCTCGAGGAGATGCAGAACATAACGGGTGTGGGGGCGGGAAAAGCGAAGAAGTTCGGCAACGAATTTTTAGAGCTTATCCGGGCCTATGTAGATGAGAACGAGATAGACCGTCCGCAGGATATGGTCGTGAAGAGTGTGGTGAACAAGAGCACCAACAAGGTTTTTATAATCCAAAGCATCGACCGCAAGATGGATTTCGAGGATATCGCCCGGGCGAAGGACCTCGAATTTCCCGAGCTCCTGACCGAAATAGAGGCGATTATCAACTCGGGGACAAAACTGAATATCGGTTACTATATCGAACAGGCCATCGATGAGGATAAGGCCGATGAGATATACGAATATTTCCGTGAAGAGGCCGAGTCTGATTCAATAGACGACGCTATGCAGGAGCTGGGTCCCGAATACTCGGAGGACGAGGTGAGGTTGGTGCGCATAAAGTTCCTGAGTGAATTGGGGAATTGATTCCCGCCGCCGGTGTACTGCGAGGGTAAATTTTGGCCGATAATACTCTTCTCCCGGCATCTGCATTCTAAATCTTAAGGTGGAATAGCGGCCTATGTAAACCATGTAATTAATTGGTTAAGTAGTTAGTGTGCCGGTTGGGCGGATTAGGCGGCATTAAAAATACAATACCGTGTTATTCCGAGTCAGTCGACCCAGGGTCCGTCAGATACCGGAAGCCGGGACTGCGATGCGGATTATTATTACTAAATTGCGCGTCGTTACTTAGCCGGTGAATATGCAGGAAAATTATACAGTCCGGGCCAAGAAGCATCTCGGCCAGCACTTCCTTACCGACCTCAATATAGCCCGTAAAATTGCCGGAGCCGTCAGCGGCGGGACACCGGAGAACCCGGCCGCTGTGCTCGAAGTCGGCTGCGGTATGGGAGTCCTTACCCGCTTCCTGCTCGAAAGAGACGACCTGGAGCTGTATGGTGCGGAAATCGACAAAGAGAGCATCGGTTATCTCCGCGAGCATTTTCCCGAGTTTGCAGAAAGACTTTACTGCGAGGACTTTCTGCGGATGGATCTAAAGAGACAGTTTAGCCGATATGAGTACGTCTCCATCGTGGGAAATTTTCCGTATAATATTTCGTCCCAGATATTTTTCAAGGTAATCGAGAACCGCGACCTGATACCGCAGGTAGTCGGCATGGTGCAGAAAGAGGTGGCGCAGCGTATAGCAGAACCGCCCGGCAGCCGTCAGTACGGCATTCTGAGCGTACTTTTGCAGGCGTGGTACGATATAGAGTACCTCTTCACGGTTAATGAGAATGTTTTCAACCCGCCGCCGAAGGTCAAAAGCGCGGTCATCCGCCTCAATCGTAACGATAAAACCCGACTCGGCTGCGACGAACAACTGTTTGTCAGGGTAGTGAAAGCCTCGTTCAGCCAAAGGCGTAAGATGCTGCGCAACTCCCTCCGGGGAGTGTTCGGAAATTTCGGCGGGGAGGAGCACCGGTTTTTCAACGACCGGGCGGAGAGACTGTCGGTAGACGATTTCGTGGAACTGACCAACTGGGTGGAGAGCAACTCAGTCAATCAACCTTAAACGCAATTAACATTTTCTCTATGGAAGTATTACCCGGGCTGTATTAAACCCGACAATAGTGCGGCAACGGAGCGGTTAAGTATGTAAATTTTACCGGCGACCTTCATCCTCCCGCGGACCGATACCCCCCCCTAAAAAAATAACCGGCACCCCAAACGGAGTACCGGTCAAATTCGAAGACGCTGGACGAAACTATTTCGTAGCGTTTTTCTTATCGTAATGCTTTTGATAACGGCTCATAAACTTATCTACACGTCCAGCGGTATCCACCAACTTCATCTTACCTGTATAGAACGGATGCGATGTGTTGGAGATTTCCATCTTATAAACGGGATAGGTTTCGCCGTCCACTACGATTGTTTCCTTGGTCTGTACGGCGGACCTTGTCAAAAACACATGGTCATTCGACATATCTTTGAATGCCACCAAACGATAATTTTCAGGATGGATTCCCTTTTTCATTTTCGTGTGTTTTCTTTAATTAACGTTAATCGAGGTGCAAAGATACGAATATCCGTTTAAAAACCAATTTTTTCAAAATTTCTATGCCAGACGGTAAACGATAAAACGGCATTTAACATCCGACAGGTTCACAACCGGGAAAGGAGCAGCGCCCGGATATGAAATCCCCAAGGGCCGAAACCTATTTGTAGCTTACCACCAGTATCTTCGACGCCGCCCAGAACCGGGCTTTGTCGGTAATAACGAGCGACTGGAAAACCCCTCTCTCTCCCATCACGAATACATAGGAACCTTCCGGGTGGCTGGTTATTATTTCCACATTCTTACGGCCGAGTATCAGTTCGTCGAACGTCCGCAGGTCGATTGCCGTGAAGTCGTCCAGCTCGTGGTTGTCGTTTACCACCGTGGTCCGTCCGATAAATCCGGACTTGCCCGTGATACCTTTCTTTTTCAATTCCTTGGCCGACCCGACTATATAATAGGCCGTATTCAGTATTCCGGTGGTGCTCTCCAGTTCGGTTTCGAGTTCTCCCCGGATACGCGACACTTCTTCAAGGCCCGAAGAGAGTATCTCCACCTGTCGATTCACGATTTGAAGCTCCTCCTTGAGGGAGTTTATCTCCTGGTCCTTGGCCGCAATCTGGTCGGCGAATGCCGAGAGGAGACGTTCCAGCGATTCCACCTGCCGGTTGGCTTTTTTCAACTGGTCGGCATTGTGGCGCAGGCGGTCCAAAGCACGGCGGTTCTCGGCCAGCAGGTCGTCGATGGCGGCGATATCAGCCCGTATAACGGCCGTCGGTTCCACCTGTATCTCCCCGGAGTTATAGGAGGATGTGATAAGGTTTTCGCGTATTTTAATGGTATTGAGGTTGTCCGTGATTTCGGTCAGCGATGCGAACACCTCATTCAGCAACGAATCGCCCAACTCTTTTTCCCGCAGGATTGTATCCTCCGTGGCGGAGGGCTGCTCGGCAGGCTTCTGCCGGTCGATACACGAGCAAAGAACCAGAGCTACCGCCAATAAAACTAACTTCCTCATCTGCGGTCGGATTAGAATGTATATTTAAGCCCCAGCGCTATATCGGCCATATAGAATTTCGTCTTCCGGACTATGTTGAAGGCCGGTTTATAGTCTACCGACAATGCCAGCGGCACGGCCGGAATCTGGAACTCCAACCCGGCGATAACGTCCACACCGAGCGAAAACCTGTGGTTCCACGAACCGGTATGCCCACCGAGACCGTAATAAAATTCGAAACCTTCACCGATTACCGGAATATGCCGTTCATAGAGCACCGTGGCCGTGAAACCGTTCTTCCACGGGTAGGAGAATATTCCCTCCAGGCCGTTGGCCGAGTCGAATTTATGTTTCACCGTAAAGCCTATCGTTTCGCCGCCCGCCCGGAAGCCTCCGGCCCATTTATAGTTCTGTGCCGAAGCCGCTCCGGCAAATAATAATAACGCAAAAAAAGTGAAAGCAATTTTCTTCATAACCTTTAAGTCTGTGTTTTAAATCCTTATCCGGTTTTGCCGTGTATCCGGACTATACCGGTAATCTACCATAAAACCCGCCTTGCGGCAGTTTATTGCCCTGTCCGGTGCGATTTTGCCGGACTACCCGGGCAAAATTAGCATTAAAATATTTCGCCGGATAATTTTAACCAAACATTTTGCAAATAAACATCAATTGTATATTTTTGTGGTCGCAAAAGACCGGGGGTATCCTGCATGCCCGTCTCTGTCGACGAGTCGGCTGGCAAGAGAATCCCGAGGTCATAAGCAGGGCCCATAGCTCAGTTGGTTAGTAGCACCTGACTCATAATCAGGGGGTCCCAGGTTCAAGCCCTGGTGGGCCCACAAAGAAGCCGCGTCAATGACGCGGCTTCTTTTTTAATATTGCCGTTCGAATCGGTAACCGTGATAAAGTGTTAATAAGTATTGGGGGCGGGCCGGGGATACGGTCGCGGATATGAATATCTTTGCACGGATACGGTTCCCGTACGGGTTTTGTGCCCCGGTGGGATGAAAAGGGAATCCTGTGAAAGTCAGGAACTATCCCCGTAGCTGTAATTTCCTGCCCCCACTCCAGGGGTAAAGCGGCCCGGTAATCTCTGCCACTGTCCCCCGCCAGAAGGAGACGGGAAGGCGCCGGGCACGGAAAGAGTCAGAAGACCTGCCGTATCCGGGTGACATCCGGCGCCTTCGGGAGAAGGGCGGCAGGAAGTTTTGCGATATTCCCGTACGGTTGTATAAATTATCCCGGTATAACATTATGCCAGGTGGGACCTTCGACCGGCAGATTGAACTACCCTTATAACCAGTATATATAAATACGACTATGGAGACATTCATTGTAAAGAGGGACGGCAGCCGCGAACCGTTCTCGATAGAAAAGATACAGCGGGCGATATCGAAGGCCTTCCTCTCGGTGGGCAGTTTCGCCACGCAGGATGTGGTGACCAACATTATGAGCCGGGTGAGCGTCACCGACGGAACTACGGTGGAGGATATCCAGAACCAGGTGGAGGTAGCCCTGATGGCCGAGCGGTATTATACGGTCGCCAAATCCTATATGCTCTACCGGCAGAAACACAGCGAGGACCGCGAAGTTGCCGAAAAGCTCAAGTTCCTGATGGACTACTGCGACGCCACCAATGCCGCCACCGGCAGCAAGTACGACGCTAACGCCAATGTGGAGAATAAGAATCTGGCTACCCTTATCGGAGAGCTTCCCAAGTCGAACTTTATACGGCTCAACCGCAGGATGCTCACCGACCGCATCAAGGAGATGTACGGTAAGGAACTGTCCGACAAGTACCTCGACCTGCTAAACAACCACTTCATATATAAAAACGACGAGACGAGCCTTGCCAACTACTGTGCCAGTATAACCATGTACCCGTGGCTCCTCGAAGGCACCCTCTCCATCGGCGGCAACTTGAAGGCCCCTACCAACCTGCGCTCATTCGCCGGGGGATTTGTTAACATGGTATTTATGGTCTCCAGCATGCTCAGCGGCGCATGCGCCACGCCGGAGTTCCTGATGTACATGGACTATTTTATCAGGCTCGAATACGGCGAGGAATATTATAAGGAAGTGGACCGCGTGGTGGACCTGTCTAAAAAGCAGAGGACCCTCGATAAGGTAATTACCGACTATTTCGAGCAGATAGTCTACTCCATCAACCAGCCCACGGGAGCACGGAACTTTCAGGCCGTGTTCTGGAACATATCCTACTACGACCGTTACTATTTCGAGAGCCTGTTCGGGGAGTTTGTCTTCCCGGACGGAAGCAAACCCGACTGGGAGTCGCTTAACTGGCTCCAGAAGCGCTTTATGAGATGGTTTAACGCCGAGCGCACCCGCACGGTGCTCACCTTCCCGGTCGAAACGATGGCCCTGCTGACCGAGAACGGCGAGCCGAAAGATAAGGAGTACGGCGACTTCACTGCACAAATGTACGCGGAGGGACACTCCTTCTTCACCTACATCAGCGACAACGCCGACTCGCTGAGCAGCTGCTGCCGCCTGCGTAACGAAATTCAGGACAACGGATTTAGCTACACTCTCGGCGCTGGCGGCGTTTCGACCGGCTCGAAAAGCGTCCTCACCATCAACCTCAACCGTTGTATCCAGCACGCCGTAAGGAACGGCACGCCCTACCAGTTCTTCCTCGAGGAGGTAGTGGACCTCGTGCATAAGGTGCAGACGGCCTACAACGAGAACCTGAAATATATGCTCGGAAAAGGGATGCTTCCCCTGTTCGACGCGGGGTATATCAATATCGCGCGCCAGTACCTCACCATCGGGGTGAACGGCCTTGTGGAGGCGGCCGAGTTCCTCGGAATGGAAATAACCGACAACCCCGATT
Source organism: Rikenellaceae bacterium (assembly GCA_020859685.1). Lineage (GTDB taxonomy): Bacteria > Bacteroidota > Bacteroidia > Bacteroidales > Rikenellaceae > WRDF01. Next base: position 68,407 of record JAJBVT010000034.1, on the reverse strand, counting down.
ACGAACAGTTCGTGCAGCAGATTCTCGGCCTTATCGAGACCTACAACAAAAAGTATAAGACCAAGGAAATCATGTTTAACTGCGAGATGATTCCGGCCGAGAACGTTGGTGTTAAACATGCCAAGTGGGACAGGGAGGCCGGTTTCAAGGTGAACCGCGATTGCTACAACAGTTATTTCTACATCGTGGAGGACGAGAAGACGAACATTATCGACAAATTCAGGCTTCACGGGCGCAAATATATCGAGCATCTGACCGGAGGGTCCGCCCTCCATATGAATCTCGACGAGCATCTGACCAAAGAGCAATATGCCCACCTGCTGAAAGTGGCCACACAGGAAGGATGTAACTATTTCACTTTCAATATTCCCAACACGGTCTGCAACGACTGCGGGCATATCGATAAGCGAAACTTGAAAAAGTGCCCGAAGTGCAGCAGTGGTAACATCGATTACCTGACCCGTATCATCGGCTATATGAAGCGCGTCAGCAACTTTTCACAGGCCCGCCAGAAGGAGGCGGCACGCCGTCACTATGCTTCGGCTGGCCAGTTATGACATAGTATTCCAGGAGGTTCCCGGCGAGGTCACGCTCGCGCTCAACCTCTCCGGGTGCTCCAACGGATGCCACGGATGCCATAGCCCGCACCTGCGGGAAGATACGGGCGAACCGCTGGACGAGGACCTGTTCCACTCGCTTATCCGGCAGTACGGAAGCACGGTTACCTGCATCTGTTTTATGGGCGGTGACGGGGAGCCTCACGAAGTGGAACGGCTGGCAAAGGCGGCAAAAGCATTATCGGAGGGCAGATTGAAGGCCGCGTGGTATTCCGGCAGGGACCGGCTGCCTGCGGGGTTTGACGGTGCTTGCCTCGATTACCTGAAGCTCGGACCATTTATAGAGAGTCTCGGGGGTTTGCGATCCGCAACGACAAACCAGCGGTTCTATCGCCGTATCACCGCTGGGGAAGATCCTACGCTCCTTCCGCAAGGGGCTGCATCAGCAACGGAATGGCCGGACGGTTTCACCGATATTACGGCGGCGTTCCGGTAAACAGAATAATAGCGGATAAGACTGGCAATCCACGGGGAAGGGCCGAAGGTCGGACATGTTCACAATTAAAACGTCTGTATTGTGATGTGCCGCGTAATGAAAGCGTTAGGAAACTTGCCCACTCTTATGGTACCGGGCAGCATAGAGTATTCGCTCACCTTCGTCCGACGCCCCGTTCCGATGGTTTTCCCTGTCCGATAGGCTTAGCATAATGCGCAATTAATAAAGTGATGGTGGGCACATGCCCACCATCACTTTATAGCAACGCTAATTTTCAGTCCGGGACCTCTGGAGTTGGATTCCACAACCGGCATTCACGATAGCCCGGCACAATCTACCTCGTATAGACAGTAACTTTATAAATCCCCGGGACCATCACCGCGTCCCTGCCGAGCGGGGAATACTCGAATACCTCCTGCGAGTTGTCGGCCTCGAAACTGCGGGGTGCCCCTCCGCTCCCGACCGCGATTCCGCGGACGCGCAGGGCGGCATGGTGTCGCGTCTCGTCGCCGTTCAGGAGTCGTGTCGGCTCCCACCGGCCGTCCCGGTAACGACCTTCCCACACCTGCCCGATATAACCGGTCCGACCGACACCGGTTGAGGCCACAGTGGCCACAAAGTTGATTCCGGCGAAAAGAAACTCGTCCTGTGCGGTCTGGATAACCAGTCCGTAAGCCGGTTTTTCCGGGTCCTCGTACGTTATTTCCACGGAATAACCGTCGAATACGAAAGTCTCGCCCTCTTCTTCCCCGTATCTCATAATCCCGCGCATTTTGTCGGTTCCGGCATGGGCTGCGATTCGGGGCATCAACTGACCGAGGACCTCATACGCTGCCGAGAACTGTAAATTACCCGCCGCATCCTCGATGGCGAACGGCGAATAGCAGAGCGCGTCGTGCTCGGCAAAGGCGTAAAAAGCCCGGCCCGGGTCTACGGTCGACTCGGGTATAAGGAGTGGATTGTCTGCCCTGTGGTATTCGCGAACAATGCTTTTGAAGTCGGGCAGGTAAATGTCCGGCGCCACCACGTCTATGGACGGCGCCCCGGCCTTCCATATATCCATGACCCGCGACACGGGCCCTCCGTTAGGATAGACACCCGGAAGGTCTCCCGGAGCCTGTACTATCCAGCAGTTCACAAACATCGGCAGGGGAAGGACGGCTTTCCCGGCCTCGGCTACCGAGTTCATATACCCGGCATAGGTCCACGCCATCAGAAATTCACGCGCCTGCGGATTATCCCCGAACACCTCCTTCCAAGTCCCCCTGCGTTTGCTACCGTTGGCCGCCCATACGGACGCCACTTCTTCCTTGAGGTTCTTTTTATTGTCCGAAAGGTATTTCATAAGCTGTTCCGGAACCTGCCCCTCGAATGCGGCAAGCGCCGTATCGTTATAATCCATATCGGCAAATATCCCGACCTCGTTCTCCGGCTGCATCATTATCACCGTGTGGTCGGTATCCACCTCCCGTATCCGGGCCATAAGGGCGGCGAACGCTCGTGCGTCGGCCTCACGCGCGGCATCACAGAACGGGGAGACGGTCTCCACCACCCCGCCGTCCGCCGTCTTCATACGGAAGAACCGCTGCGTATCGCGCTTGACCCACATCGGTACATAGCTCGACTCGCCGTTCTTCCACGTACCGAACCAGAGGATGCATAGTTTAAGCCCGTTGGCGCGTGACTCCGAAATAAGGTAGTCCACCATTTCGTAATCGTAAACACCTTCTTCCGGTTCGAACTGCTCCCACGACACCGCAGCCAGCACCGTATTGAGGTTAAGGCTTTTGAGTCGGGGCCACAAGGCGTCCATATAGACTTTTGTCGAGGAAGAGGAGTTATGCAATTCACCGGCAATCATCAGGAACGGCTCGCCGTCGACCGTTAGTCTGTACGCACCGTCCGCTGTCCGCGACAGCGCGGGCAACTGAGCACCCGCAGTAAAACCCGCAAGGCAGAGTAACACGATAAAGGAGATAGTTTTTTTCATCATAAGGGAATGTTTAGCAGTTTTAGAGTTATAGGTCTGACCCACCAGCATACATAACCAGAGGCCTTACTCGCGGGCAGGAGAAAACCAAAGGTAATAAAAAAGGGGTCACGGTGGCACCGTAACCCTTGCGTTTTAAATGCTACCGACCGGCGGTGGAAATATCAGCCGTTTTTTCGGTAACTCATCACCGCCCAGACATTGAAGGCCAGAGCGAACAGGCTCAGTGCGGTCAATTGCGGTAGCAACTGCGAAATACCGCTTCCTTTCAGGTAGACGGAACGCATAACCTGTATAAAATAACTCAACGGGTTTATTTTCGCAATGAACTGCGCCCACTCGGGCATACTGGTTACCGGGGTGAACAGACCGCTCAGCAAAATGAGTATCAACATAAAAAAGAACATCACGAACATTGCCTGCTGCATCGTATCCGAATAGTTCGATACTACTAGCCCAAGTCCGGATACCACCAGTATATACACACTGGCGTACATATAAATAGTCAGCAGGTTGCCCACCGGTGTAATCCCGTAAAGGAGAGCCGCCAGTACAAAGCAGATGCTCAGTATAACGAAACCAATAATCCAGTAGGGAATGAGTTTGCCGAGTATAAAAGTTATCCTGCGGACCGGTGTAACGTTCATCTGCTCGATAGTCCCCGCCTCCTTTTCGCCCACGATATTTAGGGCAGGCAGAAACCCGGCTATCATCGTCAGCAGCATCACCACAAGCGCCGGAACCATAAATACCTTGTAATCCATAAAGGTATTATAGAGGTTATGCGGCACGATTTCGATACCCGGGGTTATGCCGCTGCCGGTATTGAGACCGAGATCGGTGGCGATGTCGTCGGTAAAATCGGCTAAAATCGCGGAGAGGTATCCCGACCCCAGCCCCCCTTTGGTGCCGTTCACGGCGTTGGCCGATATCATCACTTCGGCGAGACCCGTACTCATCAGGTTTTTTTCGAACTCCGGCTCGATTTCGAGGATTATGTCGGCTTTGCCCGATTCGATGCTGCGCAGAGCCTCGCTGTTGGACGACGAGACGTCCTCCAGTATAAAATAACCCGAGGCTATCACCTTGTTTACCAGCCGTTGGGAGTATGTGCTGTGGTCGTTGTCGACCACCGAAAGTTTAATGTTCTTAATCTCCTGATTTGCCGCCCACGGCATTATAACCAGCATCATCACCGGCATGAACAGTATCATCCGCGGAAGAAACGAGTTCCGGAACATCTGCTTGAATTCTTTCTCCAGTAGAAATTTCAACATGGCGTACAGGATTTATTCGAGCCGTTTTTTAAACGTCCGCAGGCTGACCACGAGCAGGACGGCTACCATCAGTGCGAGTATGGCGAACTCCTTCATGACATATATTCCGTCCACACCCTGTATCATCAGTTTCTTTATCATCTCGATATACCACCGGGCAGGCATTACGGCCGATATCCATTGCAGTATGGGGGGCATACTCTCCACCGGGAACATCATTCCCGAGAGCAGCATCGTGGGCATCATAAGGCCCATTCCGGATGCGAGCATCGCCGCGACCTGCGTCTGCACGAGATTCGATATGAGCAGTCCCAGTAGGAGAGCCACGAGGATAAATAGAAACGAACCGAGAAAAATAAGCGTAAGGCTCCCCGCCACCGGCACCTTCAGAACGAACACCGAAAGCAGCAGTATGGTAATTAAGTTTACCACCGAGAGGATAAAATATGGAACCGCCTTGGCAATGATTATGAAAATCGGTCTCACGGGCGAGGCAAGCAGTACCTCCATACTTCCGCGTTCCTTTTCGCGCACGATAGCTATGGAGGTCATCATGGCGCAAATCAGCATCAGAATAAGCCCCATCACCCCCGGCACGAAATTATAGGCGCCTTCCATCTGCGGATTGTAGAGCATCCGCGTCTGGGCGTTTATCATCATGGCGGTCCCCATACCCGACCCTGCCGACAGCTCCTGCTGGTACTGTGTGATTATGCCCGTGGCATAATTGGTCATGGTGGTGGCCTGATTAGGGTCGGTAGCATCTACTATAAGTTGCACCGCCGCCTCGCCCGTGTGGAGCATATTGGCGTTAAAGTCGGAGTCGAAAACCACCACCATGCTCACCTTGCCCGACTTCATGAGTTCGTCCACCTGCCCGGGGCGGTCGATATTTGCAACTAAAGTGAAATAGCGGTTGGCCGCAAGCCGCTGGGTTATCTGGCGGGTAGTCTGGTCGCGCGACAGGTCGTAGACCGCGAACCGGATATCCTTCACCTCGGTTGTAATGGCGAATCCGAACAGTATAATCTGCACGATGGGCATTCCGAGCAGTATCAACATCGTCCGGGTATCGCGGAAAATGTGGAGGAACTCTTTCTTTACGAATGCTAAAAACTGCTTCATAATCAGTCGGCGCTACGGGTTGCTTTCCTTGCGAATTTCTGGAATACTTCGTCCATCGTCTGCGAACAGGTCTGTTGTTTGAGGTTTTTGGGCGAATCGAGGGCCTCGATGCGGCCGTCCACCATTATGGATACGCGGTCGCAATACTCCGCCTCGTCCATATAATGGGTCGTAACGAACACCGTTATCCCGTCATGTACCGCCTTGTATATCATCTCCCAGAACTGCCTGCGGGTCTTCGGGTCCACCCCGCCCGTCGGTTCGTCGAGGAACACTATCTTGGGCGAGTGGAATATCGAAACCGAGAAGGCGAGTTTCTGTTTCCAGCCCAGCGGCAGGTCGCGAACCAGAGTATCCCGTTCGCCCGAGAACCCGAGGTTTTCCAAAATCCGGTCGGTTTTCTCTTTTATATCGGATTCTTTCATACCGTATATCCCTCCGAACAGGCGCATATTTTCCCACACCTTAAGGTCTTCGTAGAGCGAGAATTTCTGGCTCATATACCCGATGTTGGCCTTAATCTTCTCCTGGTCCTTAGAAATATCGTAACCGGCCACCGTACCGCTGCCGGAGGTGGGATGGCTCAGGCCGCACAGCATTCTCATCGCGGTTGTCTTGCCCGCACCGTTCGCCCCCAGAAACCCGAATATCTCACCCTTGCCGACCTCGAAAGTTATATGGTCGACGGCCGTAAAATCGCCGAATTTCTTGGTCAGGCCGTCGGCCCTGATTACAACGTCATCCATTTGCCTTGTTGTCCGTAATCTGCATGAAACAATCTTCGATGGTCGGCTCGATGGCTTTCACTGAAATATTACAGTGGCCCTTGCCGGTGAGATATGCCTTAATCTCTTCCATGGTCGTACCCTCGCGGACCGTCACGTGGAGGCTCTCGCCGAAGGTGAAACAGCTCGTAACCCGCTCATCGGCCCGCAGGTCGAGCAGCATGGTATACATATCGTCGCCCTCCACGGCCCAAAGCTCCTGCCCGAACTGGGTGATTATGGCGGCCGGGGTGTCTATCTTCAGGAACTGCCCGTCCTGTATAAATGCAATCCGGTCGCAGAGCGACGCCTCGTCCATGTAGGGAGTAGAAACCAGTATCGAGATATCCTGCTCCCGGAGTTTGGCAAGCATATCCCAGAACTCCTTGCGGGACACCGGGTCCACCCCGGTGGTCGGTTCGTCGAGAAACAGCACCCGCGGCTTGTGGATGAGCGCACAGCACAGGGCCAGTTTCTGTTTCATACCGCCCGAGAGTTTTCCGGCCTTCCGGTCCTTGAACGGCTCAATCTGTTTATATATATCCTCTATCAGATGGTAATTTTCCTGTATGGTGGTATTGAATATAGTGGCGAAAAATTCCAGGTTTTCCTCCACAGTAAGGTCCTGATACAGTGAGAACCGGCCTGGCATATAGCCAATCTCCTGCCGTATGCGCCTGTAGTCTTTAACCACATCCGCCCCGTCCACGGTAGCCTCACCTTCATCGGGAAGCAGCAGGGTGGTAAGGATACGGAACAGGGTGGTCTTACCCGCCCCGTCCGGACCGATAATACCGAATATCTCGCCCGCATCGGCCTCGAAACTTACCTGTTTCAATGCCTCTATCTTGTCGTAGCTCTTGCTTACCTGCCGTACCGAGACCGCGCTCATATCTTTGCGAACCGTTAATTTACATCCCTCTGGAACTGTACTTCGCCGTACATGCCTTTTTTGATATAGCCGTCGTTCTGCACCTCTATCTTAACGGCGTAGACTAGATTGGCCCTCTCGTCGCGGGTTTGAATGGTCTTGGGTGTGAACTCCGCCTTGTCCGAAATCCACGTAATGCGCCCGGGATACTCCCGCGAGCCGGATTCACCCATATCGGAATAGACCTGCACATTCTGCCCGATGGTAATTGCCGTGAGCTGGCTGGCAGTAATATAGGCTCGCAGATACATCGTCCCCACGTCGGCTATTTTAAACAGTGCCTTGCCCTGTGTGGCCAGTTCGCCCTGCTCGGCATATTTCGTGAGCACGGTACCCGATACCGGGCTGGTAATTATGGATTTATTAATCTGGTCGTCCAGCAGTTCGATCTGAGCCTCTATGGACAGGCCTTCTTCATTCAGACTGCTGTTGGAACTGTTTACGTTCTCTATCTGTGCGGCCAGCTCTTTTTCGAGCAGGTCGATTTGGGCGTTGATATCGTCCACCTGCTTTTGGTTGCCTGCATTTAGGGCCAGCAGGTTTTCGTAACGGGTACGCTCGGTCTTCTGCGTCTCTATCTGCTGCCGGATAGCGGCTATCTGGGTGGATGGGGTGGTTTTACGGCTTTGGACACTGCCCTTGTTCGCCTGCAGTTGCATCTTATTCAGGTAGAGTTGCAGTGTATCTATAAGCCCCACCTGCTGACCGGCCAGGAGCTGGTCTCCTTCGAGGATATCGAACTGTAATATCTCGCCCGTACCCTGCGCCGATACAATAACCTCGGTCACTTCGAACACTCCCGACGCATCGTACTGCAATCCTTTTTTGTGGCATGCGGCGAGACCGGGTAAGAGCGCCGCGGCAAAGAGGTATTTGACTATTTTCATTGCCCGTTATTTTAATTGTTTGTGATATATTTAAGATTGTAGATAGCCTGCAACAATTGTATTTCGTGCACTATTTTATCCTGTATGGCCGTCTGCTCGGCATTTACCTCCTTCATCAGGTCGAGCACCGACATGGTGCCGTTAGCTACTTTAGCCTCGGCCGACCTTTTAACCGAGCCGCGCAGGCGGATGATATCGTTGTCCGAGTCTATAAGTTGGCGGATTTTGGCTACCTCGTTCTCATTTTGGGTTATATCCAGTTCGGTATTAAACAGGAAGGTCTCGCGCTGTGCGGCTATCATTCCCTTGTTCAGTTCTATCGTATTGAGACTGTTTCGCCGTGTATACAACCGGCCGAAATTCCAGCTAAACGATACTCCGGCAATATAGTAGGTCGAAAGTTTGTCGCTGAACATGTTCAGGCCCGGTTTACCATACCCTCCCGTTACATTTATATTGAAACGCGGCATCAGTCCGGCCCGTATTTCGAGTTTCTGCGCATCGAGGTTACGGAACTGCGCATCGTAGAGCCAGAGTTCGGGGCGTTCTATCCGGGTGCCGTACAACTGGCCCGGGTCGGGCTTCACAAGTTCGGCGTCGCGGTCTATCGACGTGCCTATCAGAGCGGATAACATCTGGAGGTAGGCGCTGCGGCTGTAAACGAGCTGGGTGCGGTTCTGGAGGGTCTGTACCTGTTCGACCGCCACGGCGTCGAGGTCGGCCTGGTTTGCCAACCCGGTTTGTACATACGCTTCCACCTCGTTATAATTGCGTTGCAGGTCCTTCAGGTAAGTGTCGTTCTGGGCAATCATCTCGTCGTTGAGCAGGATGCCGAAAAAGAGCTGGTTAACACGGTCACGGATCGAATATAGGGTTACGTCGAGGTTGCGCAAATCCACCTCGGCCTGCGTGGTGATATTCTCTTTTTGCGCCCGTATTGCGCCTCCGTCCCAGATACTCTGGCTAATATCTATCGTCGCCCCGTACTGGTCACGGCTCAATCCGCTGAACCCGTCGACAGTAATGGGAAGTTCCGTCACTTCCGACTGGTAAGTGGCCTGAGCGGCAAGCTGTATCTGCGGCAGGTAGCCTTTGGTTGCATTGGACAAGTTGTAATCCCTTGTCTTTTCAATAAGACCGTACTGTACTATCAGAGGGTAATTGGCCTCCGCCATCTCGTAACACTGCTCGATGGTCAGCTGCCCGAAACCTGACCCGGCCGAAAGAACTACCGCCCAAAACGTTATCAGATATTTTTTCATACCGTATATATTAATTCTGTGGCTATACACACTATCTTTATTAACAAAATTGTTAGCGGAACGTCAAAAAAAATCATATTTCAAGCCGATTTAGAATCAGTTCGATATTCACATGTTTACGGCGTTGGAGGAACTCGTTCCTGTCCATTCCCAGCACGTCGGTCAAGGCCGGGGCGCACACCACCGAAAAAACGTTGAGCGAAATCATACTCACAATCAGGTCCAGCGGGGCCATATAGCGGATGGTTCCCTTGCGTACCTCCTCGTCCATCTCCGCGGCGAGGTTCCCGACAACCTGCTCGGCTTTCTCCTTAATATTGGTTACGAGAATGGCCCGGAGTTTCTCATCCGCGAAAATTTCGCTGAATATAAAGTTCGGCAACTTGTCGTTGGCGACTATGAAATCGAAATGGTTCTCCATCCCCTTCTTTACCTTATCAAGGAAAGGCAAATCCGTTCCGAACGAGAACAACAATATCTCGGCCATCGTCTGTACCTTGTTGCGGAACACCATGTCGAACAGGTTCTCCTTGGTGCGATAATAGTAGTGGAGCATCGCGTGGGTGACACCTGCCCTGCGGGCTATCTCAGTGGTCCGCGCCTTACCGTACCCCTTCTCCAGAAATTCGGCTTCGGCGGCTTCGAGTATATGCCGTTCATTGTTGGATTCTTTCGGACACATAATATCGACGGGTTACAATTACGGCACCAAAGTTATAATATTTGTTTAACAAAATTGTTAACTCTTCGCTGTTTTTTTCGGTATCAATCTTTTTAGGTATCCCGCAACGGCCCTGTGAACAACCAAACGACAGGTATGATAAGGCGGTACGTGTTCGTTTACGCATAATTAATTAATTTTGCCTATAAACCAAACCGTAACTATATGGCAACGATAGAAACCGTATACCTGGGCGGCCTGCGAACGGAGGCCACCCATATCCAATCGGGCAATAGGATTACAACCGACGCCCCGACCGACAATAACGGCCGCGGCGAGTTTTTCTCACCCACCGACATGGTGGCAGCGGCCCTGGGTAGCTGTATGCTGACAATAATGGACCTTGCCGCCCAAAGGCTGGGGGTGGATATTTCCGGCACCCGGCTCGAGATTCAGAAAGTTATGGCTTCCGACCCACGCCGTATTTGCGAAATCGCGATAGACTTCCGGATGCCCGCCACCTACGACGATAAGACGCGGCGAATATTGGAGAACGCCGCCCACACATGTCCAGTCTCAAAATCCCTGCATCCGGACCTGAAGCAGACCATCCGGTTCCACTACCTGTAATCCGCCGCAAGGGATGGATATCGTAAGGATTAGCGACCCGGAAACGCTGGCCGCCCTTCGGCTTGCGTTCCTCGATGAAGGCGGTGCCGTGGCCAAGAGGGAGGCTTTGGCCGCCGCACTTCGGGAATATTTTGCAGCCAGCATCGGTACCGGCCTGCATGCTTTCGGCGCCGTGGAGGGCGGACAGGTCGTATCCTGCGCCTTCCTGGTGATTAGACGGGTGCCGCCAGCCCCGGCATTTCCCGACGGGGTGACGGGTACGGTCATGAACGTCTTCACTCTGCCCGGCTACCGGCGTCGGGGATATGCCCGCGCGGTAATGGAATCCCTTGTGGCCGCCGCCCGGGAACTCGGTGCAAACCGGCTAGACCTTTCCGCCACCCGGGCCGCTGGGGAAATGTACGCACGGTCGGGATTCCTCCTTTCTCCCTACTGCCATATGCGGCTGGATATGGGTCGAAGCGAATAGGCCCGGCGACCCTATCCGGCAGATTTTCGTATCATATTTGTATCGGAGTAATCCACGGCACAACACACCGTGACGTACTATTTCCTAACGGCCAGGCGCAGCGGCGTGGTTTTAACAGGAAAATAGGTTACCTTTGCGGCGTATTAAAAACGAAAAATGAGTCAATTAGAAGAATTCAAGGCTTTAGGACTGTCGGACGATATACTTACTGCCCTCTCAAAAAAAGGTTTTGAAAAACCGTCGGCCATCCAGAGCCTCACAATCCCGCACCTCTTAACTTCCGGAAACGATATAATCGCCCAGGCACAGACCGGGACGGGTAAAACAGCAGCGTTCGGACTTCCGATGATACAATTGCTGGAGTCCAAACGTTCCATTCCGCAGGCCATCGTGCTCGTACCCACAAGGGAACTGGCCCTGCAGGTGACGCAGGAGTTGGTGTCGTTCAACACGCGCGGCCTCTCCATAGCTCCGATTTACGGGGGCGCCTCAATCGAAGAGCAGTTGCGCCGCCTGAAAAAGGGTATCGACATAGTGGTGGGCACCCCGGGCCGTATGCTCGACCATATCCGCCGCCGCACTCTCGACCTTTCGGCCGTTTCGTATCTCGTGCTCGACGAGGCCGACGAAATGCTCAATATGGGCTTCATCGAGGATATCGAGGATATTATGCGCGAAATGACAGGCACTAAGAGAGTCCTGCTCTTCTCCGCAACTATGCCCGACCGTATCGCTTCGCTGGCAAAGAAGTACATGAACGAACCGGAACTTCTTAAAGTCGAATCTAAGAATATAACGGCCGACCTCACGAACCAGATCTATTTCGAGGTGCGCGAAGGCGATAAACTCGACGCTCTTACCCGCATAATAGACGTAGAACCGGATTTTTACGGGATAGTCTTTTCCCGCACAAGGGTCGGTGTTGACGAGACTGTGAGCTGCCTGCTCGAACGGGGCTACTCGGCAGAAGGGCTGCACGGGGATATTTCGCAGGGGCAGAGGGAAAAGATTCTCGCCAAGTTCAAGAAGAAGAACGTCAATATACTGGTAGCCACCGATGTGGCCGCCCGCGGAATCGACATCAACAACCTCACCCATGTTATCAACTACTCCCTGCCGCAGGACAGCGAGAGCTACGTCCACCGCATCGGCCGTACGGGCCGGGCCGGTAATCAGGGGACGGCCATCACATTTATTTCGCCGTCGGAAATGCGTCAGTTCGGATTCCTGAAGCGCAATATCAAGGCGGATATCAAGCTGGAACAGCTCCCCACCCCGGCCGATATTATCGCCACGAAGCGTAACAAGATTAAGGAGGACCTTTACAACATAGTCGAGAGCGAGAACTACACCGAGTGCCAGAGCATGGCGATGGAACTGCTGGAAAGTTACCAGCCGGAGGTGGCACTTAGCGCCCTTTTACGCCTTGCATTCAACAATGAACTTAGCGAAAGCAGCTACCCCGAGATACGGTCCATCAATGTGGACCGCAAGGGGAAGGCGCGTATATTTATCGCAGTGGGCGCGCATGACGGATACGAACCACGCAAGGTGGTCAAACTCCTGAAACGCGAATGCGGCCTTACGGATCACAATATAGACGATGTGAAGGTGATGGAGGATTTCTCGTTCGCCACCGTACCTTTCGAACAGGCCAACAAAGTGGTGCGGGCGCTGAACATGCTCTCCAACGGCCGCCCCATAGCCGAGATAGCCAAAGACAAGGCGGCCGGTGGAAAACCGGCGGCGGGGGGTGCACGCAGGAAAAAAGCGGAAAATCAGGCTCCCGGGCTGGAAGATTTTACCTCGGCCGACTGGCCCCGCGAAGGCCGACCGGCGAAGAAATCCAAGTCGTCCGGAACCAAGCCTGCCCGCAAGACCAAAGCCACGGCTAAAGCCGGAAGCAGGAAGGTATCTCACCGCGAACGTAAAGAGAGTTCCCGCCGCAGGTAGTGAGATAGCCGGGTTTACCGGCCGGGAAGCGAAATATTAAATAGGGTGGATAAGTAATTATTCACCCTATTTTTATAATCATAAATTACGGGAATAGGCTCTGGTAATGAGTAGCTTTCCGGTTTTCTTATTAATTCGGTAATACAGATTTTTATTTTAGGATAAAACGGCTCTTTTAATAGAGCTGTTTGCCGGACAAAAAACTTTGCCCTCTTCCGGGACATACTGAACTATAACCCGGTATACGGTTATAAATACAAGTCACTGACCGTGAAACCTCAATTGAGTAACCGAAAAAAACCGTTGCTAAAACATATTATGGTCAAACCGCAGGCCGTGCGCTACTGAATTGGACATGATAAAGAGCAGTCCGGGCTGCTACTCCGAAACACTAACGGTAAAATTGGAATAGAGTGCCGACCGGGTAAACATCTGCCTGAGACCGACATAACCCTCATCCACGGGTGGAAGCGGGGTGCCGTCGAACCAAAATTCGCCCGACTTACCGTTTTCCCCCTCGGCCCGGAACCATAACTGTTGCCCGATTTTGATAATAGTGACATGGTATTTCACGCCCGTCTCGAACAGGTCGAGCCCAACATAGTCCGGTTGGAGCGCAGTTCCCTGCAACCCCCGGCCCTCCCGGGGCAGGTACCGCCGGGCCCGTACGTAACGGGTCGACTCCTGCGAAGGCTCTACTCCGTCGGTGGCATAGCTTATATGGTAGGTATCCATATTATCGAAGTAGTGCTTCATCAGTGGTTCGGTACGCTTGTCGCCCCAGAGGTGGATATCCTCCGGATAACCTTCATCTCCGCTTCCCCGTGCCTGAATATAGATAATATTCACGGCGTCGGCCTTCGATGAATCGAGTCGGGTATAATCGTACTCAATCCTTATATCTCCCCGGAAACTCCGGCGTGTCCACAGCACGGCATGGTGAGCATTGTTACGGTCCTCGGGACCGGCATTTATCACCATCCCTTCCAGGGTGTTGCTGACCGTAGCATGGACACCGTCCAGCACCCAATTATCCCGCCAGTCGCCGGTACACGGGTCCGAAAACACCTCAGTCCACCGCAGTGTGTGTGCGCACACACTATCCTGTCCCTCATGGGAACTCCAAAGACAATCCGCCGAGCCTGACTGTGCAGTAACTACGGCGCAATAACCGACCGCCGCCAACACAACCGATATTATTTTCTTATTCTTTTGCATACTTCCATATTATACCGACATAACCATTCTCATATTCGGAAATTATACCGACCTTACAGTAAAAGGTGCCGGCCTCCCGTCAACTCTCTTTATTCCGGCTTTTATAACGAAATAACCCCGTTAGGTTTCGGCCAAACGGTTTACCGGCACGTTGGGGCATCCCAACCGTCATTTCCATGCGGCCGACCGGTTACCTTACCAGCTCCCGGACCGTCTCCGCAAATCCGACAAACTCCATCCGGGCATGGTCCGAACCGGAACGTACACCCCGATGTGCTGCGGCTACCACATCCTCAAATCCGGCATGCACCGTATACGGCGACCCCTGCAGCAGTTCGCCGAAAAGCGCCACTGCCGATGCGAAATGGAAATCGGCCGACGGCTCAACACCTGAATCACGGGCTTCAGCCGTAACGGCCGCCCTTCTCCGGGAGCCCGGCCTGCCGTATTCCGCGCGGACGGTTATCAACCGCCCTTCCATGCCCGGGACGGATACAACTTCGTAAAGCACCGTTATCTCCTGACCGGCGTACATATCCACACCGGCAGTTTCAGCCTCCAGCACCTTTTCGTAACCGACCAGCCGGTACGACGTAACAGCTAGCGGTTCGAAATGTACCGTCGCCGTCACATCTGCGGCGGCGACCTCTTCCGAGTTGCCGCCGACCTTAGTGCGCACGGTTATAATAATAAGCCTGTTGGCCGTATTCCACGGGCATGGTCCCGACTCACAACTTATTCGAAGGGCGTCTCTTCCCGATGGGAGCGGACGGTCGTATGTGAAGCGGTTTACCAGTTCCTCGGTCCTTACCGCCGCAGCGGCCGGTATCGTACCGGAAGCGATGGCGCGGGTAACCACGTCGTATGAACCCCGGCCCACGGAAAGCGGTACGGGCGCGGCTGGCGCCGACATCACTGGAACCATCCCCGTTACCGCTCCGGCAGGTTTCCAAATTTCCGGCGCCGCTGCCATAGACCCGCCCGTAATACCGGAAACGGACCCGCTCCCGAGCTCAGACCGGTCCAGAGACGAATCCGCCCCGGCAGGTGGAATAGCCGTACCGGTGCGGCGTTTACGTCTCGCATCCGGCTGTACCAAAACTTCGTACTGCCAGTCGGCCGAACGCTCCAGGGCAATGACCACCGGCGAGGAACTCCCCTGCAAAGCATCTACCGCCTTGGCCTCGTAGCCTATCGATGAAGCGTAAATTCCCGGTTGTTCCCCCGTCACCTCAATCTCGAATTCACCTTCCGGGCCGGTTACGGCCATCTTACTATTATCGGATGCCACCGTCGCCCCGGTTACCGGTCGGCCGTCTTCGTCCACCACCCGGCCCACCAATACCCTCTCCCTAACGGGCTGGGGGGATTCACCTATTTCGCCGATTTCCCGCATAGAAACCGACTCCGTATAACTGACGTTGGAACGATCTTCGAAATAGGCATCGAAATCATCCGGTTCAAACGGGATGGTTTCGGCCCTCTCTACTATCAACATATCCGGCACCACAACCGGTACGACAACAGGCGGTACCGGTGCGGCGGTTGCCCGCAAAGGCTCAGGCGACAACGGTATATCGTCCTCAATCCGCATTAGCTCCGGCAGCGGCACCGTCAGGTCGTGGATGGCCAGCGCCTTATCGAACATATCGTTCTGAAGCATATTAAGTATCAGCCCGCTCAGCGCAACACACATAACCAGCGCGGCCGCACTGCCCCAAACCGATGCCCGACGCCATACCGGCACGGGACGCCTGCCGTGCCGACGACCCTGCCGGGTGCGCATGGAGATGCGCTCGGACAGGCGCCCGAGGGCTTCGGTATGGTCACCTTCGACCATATCGTAACCCTCCAGAGCATCCCGCAGGAACGGATCGCCGAGAGCATCCAGCTCTATCCGGTGTGCCTCTCTGCCCTTTCTCCTGCCACGTATGTAATCGTTCAGTTTCATTATTTCACCGCGCCGCGCCGTTCCATACAGTTTTTCAGGTTGCGCTTCCCGTTTTGAATGTAACTTTTGACGCTTTTCATATTGTAATTTGTGGATTCGCATATATTGGCATACGACCTCTCCTCGTAGAAGAACAGACGGACACTGACCTTCTGCGGCTCGGGCAACTGCTCGAGACACTCCTCCAGACGAGCCAGCCTGCGCTCGTCGTCCTTCTTATCCAATAGATGCAGAAGGGAATCCGATTCCATAAAACTTTCGTCGAGTTCCGCAGTCGCCTTATCTTTTTCTTTCCGGATAATCCCCAGACAATGGTTTCGGGCCACGGAGTAGAGCCATGTCCTGAATTCCCTGACTTCGTGACGGGCCACCTTCTGCACCAGCTCTTCGAATATCTGCATTACCGCATCCTCCGCTCTGGCCTTGTCGCGCAGGTATTTCAGGCACATTCCGTATACCAACGGCATATACCGGGAATAGAGCTCCCCGAGCGCATCCAGCCCTCCGCACTCCCGGTAAAGTGCGACCAGCTCCGCATCGGTCATGCGGTCGATATTTTCTTTCGGTTGTATCCTCATTCCCACGCCCTCGGGCCGCTATCCCCACAAAAGTAAATTTTTTCACCGAAAATTATGGAATTTCCAACCGTCCCGCATCAATTAGGTAAACAAGCGGATAAGAACCTACTAAAATTTACGATATGAGAAAGCTATCGGCCATTATCGCAGCGACATTAATACTTGCCGTATTAATACCGTTGCTCTCATCTTCACCACGGACTACCGTTCACGGCACAGTGACTGACCATCAAAACCTTCCCCTACCGGGAGTTGCCGTGAATATCAAAGGTACGACCAGTTTGACAATGACCGACTCAGCAGGCGATTACTTCATAACGGCTGCCACGGGCGACATCATTATATTCACGCTGTCGGGTTACGGGACACGGGAAGCCGAGGTTACCGGTCCGCGCATGGATATCGTTCTGGAACCCGAAACCGAAAGTGTAATCGTTCTTGAACCTGAAACCGAAAGTATAATTGTACTGGAACCAGAACCTGAAAGTGTAGAAACCCCTGTTCCACTCATAATCGTGCATGATATTTCTTCGAACTATATAAGTGACGGTCTGTATTTCGAGGAGTTCACGGACTCGGATATAGCATACGGCATACAGGAAAGGTCCGCCCATAAACAGGGTATAAGGGCTGGTTTGACGGTACCCGTATCACAGTCGCCAACAAATATGTACTACCCCGGCGGTGAGGAGTACGGCAGTTTCCGTGAAAACCGCTTTGTCGCCGTTAACGAAGACCCTCTTTCGACATTTTCACTCGACGTAGACGGCGCATCTTACAGCAACCTGCGCCGGATGCTCAACAACGGCCAGCGCCCTCCCGAAGACGCGGTACGGATAGAGGAGATGGTAAACTATTTCAGTTACGATTACCCGAAACCGAACGGCGACGACCCCGTGAATATCGGATACGAAATAGCGCCGTGCCCCTGGAACCGGGACCATAGGCTGGTCCGCATAGGAGTGAAAGCCCGCGAAATACCCTCGGCCGACCTTCCCCCTACCAATTTCGTATTCCTTATCGACGTGTCGGGTTCGATGTCAGGCCGTATAGAGCTTGTTAAATCGTCGTTCAAACTGCTGGTCAATAACCTTAGGCCGGTGGATAAGGTAGCGATTGTGGTGTACGCCAGCGAAGTGGGCATTAAACTTCCCGCTACGAGCGGCAGCGATAAGCAGACCATCAACGACGCCATCGACGCCCTCCGCGCGGGCGGCAGCACCGCGGGCGGGGCCGGAATCCAGACGGCCTACCGCGTAGCCCGCGAAAACTTTATCGAAGGCGGCAACAACCGGATAATCCTCGCCACGGACGGCGACTTCAACGTGGGTGTCTCCAGCCCTCAGGAACTGGAGCGGCTTATCGTCCGTGAGCGAGAGAGCGGAGTATTTCTCACTGTGCTGGGTTACGGCATGGGCAATTATAAGGACGAACGGATCCAGACACTTGCCGAAAAGGGCAACGGTAACCATGCCTATATCGACAATTTACAGGAGGCCCACCGGGTGCTGGTCGAGGAGTTCGGCGGGACGATGCACACTGTGGCCAAGGATGTTAAACTTCAGGTTGAGTTCAACCCTGCGCAAGTACAGGCATACAGACTTGTAGGTTACGAGAGCCGAATGCTCGAACACCGCGATTTCAACGACGACACCAAAGACGCCGGAGAACTCGGCGTAGGCCATACCGTAACTGCCTTTTACGAAATCGTACCGGTCGGCGTAGAGAGCAACGCTGTGGGAAGTGTGGACCCGCTAAGGTACCAGCCCGCTCGGGAAGCTCCTGCACGGGCACAACCCCTCGGGCCGATTCCCTACACGGGCGAGCCCATCGGAAACGGAGAACCGCAACTCATCGAGCCTATCGTCTGGATGCCTGAACCGGTTGAACTGATGTACGTAAAACTGCGTTATAAAGACCCCGACGGAAAAACAAGTAAACTGCTCACAGTACCCGTCTACGATACCGGTGGAACCGACGCCTCGGCGGACTTCCACTTCGCAACGGCAGTGGCGATGTTCGGCCAACTGCTTCGTAACTCCGAGTACAAAGGCTCTGCCGATTACGACCTTGTGGTATCGACCGCGCGCCACGGCCTTACGAACGACGACAACGGATACCGCCGCGAATTTATCCGGCTCGTGGAGGCGGCAAAAGCCCTTCAGTAACTTATGTTGTTATTTAACTCAAACGGTATACTTTAAAATAAATAAGCACTTTAATAAATACACATCCGCTAATCCCGGTACCGGCAGACGCCCCAAACTGATTCCCCCCGGGGACGACGAGGGTCCTTAGCCTGTTCCCTTGAAACCTACCGAACGAGATTAGCCAGCCGGACAGGGAGGACGCAGTTCCTCCCTGTTTTGTTTGTCCCGCCCCGGGTATAAATCACATAGCCGTCGCGGCACCCGGCACGTTTATGATGGACCCCGATTTCGCTGCAACAGGGTGCACGTTCCGACATGAGCGTGATTATGGCAATGACCCGCAATTTATCTGCTTAATCGCCATCCTTATAAATCTTTGATGGTTTCGTATACCTTCCTTATCTTCACCGGGTCGGCCTGCCGGCGTGAGCAGTTCGCCCATACAGGGCCGGGTGACGGACTCTCGTACCGGCTGCTAAAAGTGCCGTGTATCTCCCGGCACCCGGTCCGGTGCAATATTCCCGCTGCGTTTTCCGGGGTCACACCGCCGCCGGGCATTATCGCTATCCGACCAGCCGCCTTTTGGACCAGCCGTCGTAGTTCCGTAACTCCTTCCGGCGCCGCCGCGGCGCCACCGGACGTCAGTATACGGATAAAGCCGATACCGATTATATCTTCCAAAGCGCTATCCGGGTCTCCGCACACGTCGAACGCCCGGTGGAAAGCCGCCTTCATACCCAGCGATGCTGCCAGCGCGGCCAGCTCCCGGCACCGGGCGGTATCAACCGCGCCTTCCGGCGTGAGGACCCCCGTCACAATCCCGTCGCAGCCCGTCCTTCCGCAGAACCGCACGTCTTCGAGCATCGCCTCGAACTCCCGGTCGGTGTAGACGAAATCACCGCCCCGAGGACGTATAATCGGGAACAGTTCGATATTCAGAGCATCCCGCAGTATGGTAATATTTCCGGCCGAGGGGGTAGTGCCGCCCTCGTGCATATTATCGCAGAACTCTATCCTCGCTGCTCCGCACCGCTCGGCCGTAAGAGCCGAATCTATCGACTCGGCGCACACTTCAAGAAGGGCCATATTATCACTGTTTATTGCTTATAAATATATGGATAATTTCATTCCCGGGAGCAGGACCGCCTCTTCCACCCTGCAACAGAAGCTACCCGTAAGTCCGGTTTCCGACTGAGAGTATTGTAATTCCACCCGCAAATAACATATATGGTTTCGGTAAATGCGAAAAACTATTAACTTTGTGGTGCAACCTTAATAATCTATCCCAAACTATTTAATAACCCAGGCACAGGTTGTCACATAGGCCCTGTCGAATAGCCAGAGACGGATACTATGCGTATAAATTTATCCTTTCTATTCAGCACAATATTCTCAGTTTTCCGAATTCCGGGCAAATTGACCAGACCGGTACGGGATATTACCGGTTTGCAGCCGAACTTACCCCGCCTCTCGGGGCCGGTTATCCGCGGCCTAATCGATTCAAATCTTCATCTTTTCCGTAACAGCACCGGTACACTCGCATCCTTTGCAGTTCCGAACCGGATGGTTCCTCTCTCGACCGACGGTAGTATGGAGGGGTATCTGGCCGCTATTATAATCCTGTCAGGCCTGTTAGGGTTCATACTTTGGAGGTCGGGCCGCAAGATACGGCTTCTGCGCCGCGCCCTGCGCAACGAAAGGCGTAAAGCGGAGCAGAAACTGCATACGTTCCACAACCTTTCGCATGAGTTCAAAACCCCGCTGACGATGGTACGCGGTGCCATCGATAGCCTCTCGATACACGGGCACGACCCGGAGGTGAATAAACTGCTCGATACGCTTTCGGCTGGTTCACAACGGCTGCTCGGGCTGGCGGAACAGTTACAACAGCTCGGCCACGGGGGTGAACCGGACAATGAGCTTAACCTGCAATACACCGAAGCAGTGGCTTTTTTCCGGGGTGTATACGACAATTTCCACGATATCGCCCGTGACCGAAATATCGACTATGCCTTCCTTTCGAACCGCGAAGAGTGCAAGATACTTCTCGACCGGAAAAAGATGGATAAAATCGCCTACAACCTGCTCGCCCACTCGTTCGACAGCGTACCCGACGGCGGCGCGGTGAGAATTCAGCTCAGCTTTTCGGAGGAGGAGAATACTTTTATGCTGAATATATCGGACAGCGGTCGCAACGGTACGGGACCGGGGAGTGAAAACAGGAATACCGGTCAGAACGGGGGCGCCAATGCTTCCCTTGCCGGTCTTAGCCTTCCGATGATTTCGGAAGTGGCCCTGTCGCACTGCGGTTACCATGAGTATGCCGACCGTTCGGAACTCGGCGGAGCCAGCCTGTCGGTCTACCTGCCTTTGTCGGACGACAGTTACGACAAAGAGTGGATATCCGAGATTGCCGCGCCCGGCATAGCCATCCACAAGGATAGGGCGGCATCCGACAGGGAAGATACAGCCCCCGCCCTGCTGAAACAGCTCAAGGAGTACAAGATACTTATTATAGAAGACGAGGACGAAATCCGGGAAATGGTGTGCGACCAGTTAGGCAAATATTTCACCGTTTTGAATGCCAGCAACGGGACACTCGGGTTGGAGACCGCCTTGGCCGAACAGCCCGACCTTGTGATATGCGACGTTATGATGCCCGGGGTGAACGGGTTCGAAGTGGTATCCAAAATCAAATCGGACTTCGCTACGAGCCATATTCCGGTTATTTTGCTCACCGGGCATGTTTCGGACGAGTACCAGATTAAAGGTGCCGAGGCCGGTGCGGACGCATATATAGCCAAACCGTTCAGCATCAAGCTTCTCTATACACGTATCGTAAAATTTATAGAGCAGCGCGAACACCTCCAGCAAAAGTTCTCGCAAGAACCCGGTGCCCGGCTAACTACCGAGTCCGACCGCGACAAGGCATTCTTCAATAAACTGCACGAACTCATAGAGTCCAACCTGCGAAAGCACGACCTCACGGTGGACGAACTTATGAAGGGTATGGGAATGAGCCGTAACGCGTTCTACCAGAAGGTAAAAGGAGTTACCGGGCAGACTCCGAACGAATACCTGCGGACCGTCCGTCTAAAGACGGCGGCCGGAATGTTTTCCGACCCGGAACTCAACGTCTCCGAAGTGGCCTACTGCGTCGGTTTCAACGACCCGCTCTACTTCAGCAAATGTTTCAAGGCCTATTTCGGCCGGACTCCCACCCAGTACCGGAACGATCTGCTGGGTAAATAAAGGCCCCGAGTTACTCTTGCGAGAGTTTTCTTCTATGGGTATAAGACCTGTTCGGGTTCGGTTTCCGGTGCCCAGGTTTAATAAACCGGTAGATGACTTCTACTCTTTAATGCAATAGGGTTTCGCTAAGTATATGGTCCGGCACCGGCATAATATCCGAAGTATAATACTCCGGTCGTGGTACAATACAGTATACCGGTTTTTTGCTAATCCCGGAACCGGCAACTCTTCTTAGATAGGGCTTATCTCTTACCCCCACGGCATACAATCCATCCAGATACGGCCGCCTGTTTTCCGAGTTCCGGCGGCGGGCAATATTGAGACCTATTCCGGTTCTCCACCCCATTCACAATTTATAACACTGCTGCAACTAAGCCCATTACCGTCTAAGTTGTGACCACAAAAAGGGGCCCGCACCTAATGGTGCGGGCCTCCCCTCATCTAACCAAAGAAATATTAGTAACCAGAATTCTGGTCCCAATCAGTATTAATGGTAATAGTCGAGTAAGGTATCGGAAGGAGCATATCCCTTGCGGTCGGGTAACTCGCGCCGTACTCGGTGCTTACCTGGTTGTTATCGTCGAGGAAGGTCCTGAGTGAACTTAGGAATACGGTTTCGCCCTGCCTTACAAGGTCGAAATAGCGTTTACCCTCGCCGATAAACTCCTTGCGGCGTTCGTCCATAACGTCGGCCAGCGTCGGGGTGCCCGTGAGCGGCTGGATTCCCGCACGGGTGCGCACCAGATTTATCCACGGTAACGCTTCCGATGCACGAGTAACTCCGATAAGCGCCTCGGCATATAGCAGGTAGGCGTCCGATACGCGTAGGATTGGGCAATTGAGCGGGTAGTCGTTCCATGCTTTGATAACATTGTTGGTATTGTCACGAACGAGGTACTTTATAAGGAGGTAAGGCTTTGATACCCATTCTAAATTACCATCTTTGTCCACTGAATTGTAACCTTCCGTCAGTATGGGGAAATCGGCGCGCTGGTCGCCCTCGAGGAGCATATCGTCAACCAGACCGTTATCCACCCGGAAATCCTGCCCCTGTACCGTGTATCCGGAATAAGCCCATTCGGGGTACATGGTCGCAGTGGAAGAACCGCCGCCCACTTCATAACCCGGAAGCGACGAGCCAAGACCGGCATTACCCGACTGGAACTGAACAGAAAACAGGTCCCAGGTATCTTCCTGGTCGATATCGAAAATATCCGCATAGTTGGGTGCAAAGCGTCCCGATAGGTTATTGATTATCGGAGAGAGAACGTCCACGGCCTTTTGGTAAGCGGTTCCGTCATTGAGCGGATAACCGGCCATCGTACAATATGCGTATGCGAGCAGAGTCCTTGCGGCCCACGCACCGGCATGTCCGGCATCCTCTCCGGTAGGCATATCATCGAGGTTCGCGATGGCATACTGTAAGTCTTCTATCACCTGTGCGTACACATCGGTCGACGGGGTACGTTCGTATGTAAGGGCCTCATGTCTGGCTATCGGCTTCAGGACCAACGGTACGTCACCCCAGGTACGGACCAGTTCGAAATAGGCGTAGGCACGGAGGAAATGTGCCTCGGCCCTTTGTCTCCGGTAGGTATCCTCGTCGACCGACTCGATAATCAAATTTGCGTCGGCAATCAATGTATAAAGCCTGTTGAAACCAGCACTAACCCAGCCGTTGCTGGTTTGCACCTGAAAACGGCGTATATCGGCCTGGTCGCGCTGTGCATTGGGAGCGGTAGCCATAAACCAGTTATCAGAACGGCTTTCGGAGAGCATCAGGTATAGGATGGACGGAAGGTCGTCGTTGGTACCGTTACGTCCCAAACGGGAATACATACCGGCTACGGCCTGGTTCACTTCCACTTCATTTTCAAAGAACTGGTCCGAGGACATGTTCTCGACGGGATATATGTCTATTATATCGGTACACGACGTGGCATAGGCCGCTATAAAGAACAGTATTAATAATCTTTTCATAACGAAATGTGTGCTTTAGAATGTTATACTGACTCCGACGATGAATGTACGCGGAACGGGATACGAACCCCAGTCTGCCGACGCATTGTCCTGTGTTGCACCCTCGGGTGAGAAGCCGGGTTTGTAGTGGTCCCAAAGATATACGTTGTCGCACGACACGTAAACCCGCAGGTTGCTGATTTGTTTGAAATTAGGCGTCCAGTTATATCCGAGCTGGATATTTTTGAGACGCACGTAGGTTGCGTTGTAAAGCCAGTTGGTGTCGTAATTGTTACCGGTCGTGGTCGCCCAGAACGCAGGGGTCTTACCGTTACCCGGTTCGTCCTCGCTCCAGTAAGCGTCGTAAAGCCAGGTATTGAGATAGTTCCATCCCGGACCGTCGGTCGCTCTGTTCCATCCGCGAGAGCCAGAGGCCAGTAGTTTACCGCCTATACGGCCGTTGATAAATATCGAGAGGTCCCAGTTCTTATAGGTGAAGGTATTCGTGATACCCCACTCGAATTTCGGTTCGAGGCTTCCTGCAACTATTTTGTCGTTTTGGTCAATGACGCCGTCACCGTTCTGGTCCTTCCATTTGGTATCGCCGACACCCTGATTGACCATGATAGGTACCAAAGCGTTTCCGTTTGAATCGAAGTCTGATTCCCGCAGAGTACGTTCAGCTTCGTATAGGTAATATGAGTTAATCGCGTGACCTTTCCTGTGGATAAGGGCATTTACCGTCGAACCGAATATAATATCCGCGTCACCGTCAGAGAGTTCCATAATCTTGTTGCGGTTGAAGGAGATATTGAGGTCGGTACTCCAACGGAAGTTTGCTTTGCTGATATTGAACGACGTTACGTCGAATTCCATACCCCAGTTACGTACACGGCCCACATTGTCGGTCATGGAGGTAAATCCTGTTATGGCCGACACCGGAGTGTCGAGAAGGAGATCCTTCGTCATCTTATAATAGTAGTCGGCCGAGAACTGGATACGTCCGTTGAGGAAGGTAAAGTCAAGACCCACGTTGGTCGATGAAGTTGATTCCCAACCGAGGTCGGGGTTGGCGATGTTGTTCATTATATAGCCGTTGGTGGAGGCGTCGCCAAAAACGTAATTCCGGGAAACCATAGTCGAAATCCATTTCGCGTTACCTATACGGTCGTTACCGGCCAGACCCCAGCTAAGGCGCAGTTTACCCTGAGACAACCATTCGTTGTTACCGAAGAACGGCTCTTCGGTAAACCTCCATGCAAGGGCTACCGACGGGAAGTTACCCCAGCGGTTATTCGGGCCGAACTTTGACGAGCCGTCTCGACGGAATGATGCGGTAAGAATATACCTGTCCTTGTAGTTATATATCACACGGCCGAAGTAGGAAACGATGGCGTTCTCCTCATAAGCGGTGGTATTATAACCCGTGGTAGATCCCTTATCCTTATCGAAAACATAAGTCTTGTCGTTGGGGAAATCGGACATCTGCTGGCGGGTACTCCGGTCGGAGGTACGTTCCTGAGAAGCGGCTGCCATAACGTCCAGAGAGTGGCCGTTGGCCCACGAGTGGGTATAGTTTGCCAGAACCTGCGCAAGGGTATTGTGGTTTATCCACGTACGGTAAGAAGAGCTCGACCTTTGGCCTTCGTAGTCCGCAGTATCCCATGTGCCGCTCATATAGGTCGGGGTATAGGAACGGTCTGTACGCGTATAGTAGTTCCACGCATATGTACCGGTAACCGTGAGACCCTTGTAAACATTTACGATGGCATCTACCGAGGAGTTGAGACGGATATAGTCCTCGCGGGCGAACGGACCGGTTGCCTGTACGTACGGGCTGACATTATTGGGACCGGGTCCCCAGTACGCGTCATAGAACTTATACGGGTCCGCACCGGCATATTTACCGGCACCTGCCGGTACCCATCCCGGGAAACTGAGCGCGCGGGCTACCGCAAGGTCCTTACCGTCTACCTGCGTACCGTAGCTGTTACTTACCGAAGGGGCGAGGTTGGCATTGATAGTAAGGTAATCGTTAGCCTTGATACCTACCCTTATACGGCCCGTGTACCTTTTGAATTCGGAACCTGCCACAAGACCCTTCTGGTCCAAAATACCGCCCGATACGGTGTAATTCACCCTTTCGTTAGCGCCCGAGATGCTGAGCTGCACGTCGCTGATAGGCGCGTTACGGAACAATGCATCCTGCCAGTCGATTGCTTCGATATCGCCGGTAGAATCCCACCACGGGTCGTACAAACCGTACGTTCCTTTAATCGCGGAGAGAGCGGCCCTGTCGCCCATATCGGAGGATGCGAGGTCGCCTGCGGCAATAGCCGCCTGTATCCTTGTTGCCTGGCTATCGCTCGCGCTTCCACCGTTCAGAGTCCATTTTCTGTCATAGTACTTTTTATTAAATTCGACCCATTCGTACGAGTCCAAAACATCTACTTTTCTTTCGAGGGTACCGAAACCGGTATAGGCGTTCAGCGTTACCGTAGCCTTTCCTTCCTTGCCCCTCTTGGTGGTAACCAGTACCACACCGTTCGAACCCCTCGAACCGTAAATGGCCGCGGAGGCGGCATCCTTCAGTACGTCGATAGATTCGATATCGCCCGGGTTGATACCCTGCAGCGACTCCAACGGGATACCGTCCACTACGTACAGCGGCTTGGAATCACCCGTAATAGAGGCGGCACCACGGATCCTCACTTCGATATCCGCACCCGGCTTACCGGTGGTATTCCTCACCGATACCCCGGCCATCTGGCCCTGGAGCGCATTTTCGAGGCGGGTTACAGGGCGGCTTTCGATCTGTGCCGAGGTAATTTTGGCAATAGAACCGGCGTTATTCGCGCGGCTCTGTGTACCGTAACCGATTACCACCACATCCTCGATGTTCTGGGAATCTTCCTCCATCACTACGTTGATGGTAGTACGGCCCGCAACAGGAATATCCTGCTGTTCGTAACCTAAGAAATTGACCTGGATTATTGCATCGTCGGGAACACCGGATAGGGAGAACTCCCCTGCCCCATTTGTCACAGTACCCATAGATGTTCCGGGTATGTAGACGCTCACACCTGGCATCGGTGCTCCTTTAGTATCCTTCACTGTACCGTTCACGGTCCTGTTCTGGGCGAACGCGACCGTAGTCATAACAGACATCAGTACAACAGTGAAGAATCTTGCAAGCGCAGGTTTATAACCTGACAGCTTGCGCTTCAGTTTTTTGTCCATACAGATAAGTTAGAAGTTAGAAATCAATCGGATAAAGCGGCCGGGCATGCAAGTTTTGTAAATCTGGTCCGTTTGCACGACGGGTAACCGCATTCTATTCGGGACAAACATAAAGCATTTACCCAGCAAACCTATGGAAATTTGTACTTATTAGATGGAGAGATTTCCGGTATAAATTTCCATATATTTGGTATTCTGCATGTTAATATATATTATTTAATTTTTTTAGTATTGTGTGATTTACTTCGGGCAATAAATTTACCGGTAAGTTCTTACAAATAAAGGCGGGGCGCTAAAGCATCCCGCCTTTAATAAGAAACCGTAAGAGCCGGTTCTTACCGGCCGATCGGCGCTATTCCAGCATCCTGTATACCTCACAACCGGCGCACAGGAAAGCTCCCAGCGCATAGTCGTCGAAGTCAGGCTCTCGGTCGTATGTAACGGGTTGGGCCTCGGCAGGCTCTTTACCCGTACCCTGAATGTAACCGAGGAATCCGTCCGGGTGGAGACAATCGTTCACCATGCCGTTCCACGCCTTATAAATAACCGGCTCGTAGGTCGCCCGGTCCAGTATGCCGTGGTTAACCCCATATGCCATCCCGTATACGAACATAGCCGTACCGCTCAGTTCCTTACCCCCGAAGTGGTCCGGGTCATGGAGACTTACGTTCCACAGTCCGTCCTCACGCTGAACCTTCACGAGCGCCTCGCTCATATCCCTCAACATCTGCCGGTATTCGGCCCTGTATTCCACGTCGTCGGGAAGGATATAGAGCATCCGGGCCATAGCCATAATTACCCACCCGTTGCCGCGCGACCAGTAGCAGTCCTCGCCGTTGGGTTCCGTGTAGGGCGGCACAAAGTCCTTATCCCTCCACCAGAGTCCGTCATCGGCATTATAGAGTCCACCGCCCTCGACATTTTTGGTATGCAAATACATTTCATGGGCACGGTCGAAATAGCCGCTGTCGTCCTCCACCACACCGAGCATAGCGAATATGGGCATTGCCATCTGCACGGCGTCTATCCAGGTCCAGTCGTCTACCTTGTCCGTAGCCATCATGCCGTCAATGGCAGCCTTGATATCGTGCATATACTCAGGGCGGCCAAGGCGGTATGCCAGCTCTATGTATGCCTGACCGGCACACTGGTTGTCGGCATTACGGACCCTCACCGGGTCGTCTCCGCCGCGAAGCCCCCAGTTGTGCGATTCTCCCCAGCGGACCATATAGTCCATATACCGCTCCTCGGGGTCGAGATTATAGAGTTCGAGCAGACCCTCGTAATATACCGCGCGGGTCCATAGATTACTTTCGTACACACGGTTGCGCGACGGGTAGTCTATCCCCTGT
The DNA here is from genome assembly GCA_020859685.1 of Rikenellaceae bacterium. Lineage (GTDB taxonomy): Bacteria > Bacteroidota > Bacteroidia > Bacteroidales > Rikenellaceae > WRDF01. Next base: position 39,705 of record JAJBVT010000034.1, on the reverse strand, counting down.
CCCGGGTCGGGCCATTTGTTCATAAAATGGTCGTTCGCCAGCCGCATGGCTTCCAGCACGCTCTCCTGCGTGGGTACCGGTACCTCCGCTTTTTTCTGCCCGCTGCAGGCGGCCATAAGCAGGGCGGCGCATGCGAGGGCGAGGGTTAGTCCTGTTTTTCTGAAATTCATTGTATCTATTTTTTCGTTTCGATAAGCGGTTCGTAGTCGGCGGCATCTGCCGGGTCCACACCGAGGTAGTAGCTAACCATCGCCGGCTGGTCATAACCCATAGAGCGGTTTGCCACGTAGTTGCGGTAGAGGGGGTCCTACATCAGGCAGACACGCCTATCCTGCGCGGGTATCGGAGTAGTGTAAATCCTGATTTCACCCGGGAGACAGGTTATTACCTCTTCCCTCCAGTTGCCCATAATATCGGCAACCATCATAATGTTACCCTCGAACGGTCCGCCCGGAAGGGTTTCGCCACGGAATTTGGCCGGGTTGGTCAATCGGCGCGGGTCTCTGGGGTCGCCCGACGGGTCGGCGGCAACGGCCATTTCACGGAGCAGGTCTCCGTCCCACCACATCCAGTTGCGGCCGCCGGGAATCTCGTCCATCGGGATATCCACCCGCCTGCCGTCGGCCGTGTGCATATATTTGTCGTGGGAACCCGCTTTAGGGTCCTCGGCCGCAAAGGTCTCAAGCCCCGGATGCGCCGGGTCTATATCGGCTGCAAACCCGTAGCCCACATGGGTGGTCGGATGGCCAATTTTCCAGATATATTCGCCGGTCTTACCGTCCACGAGGCATACCCCGGCGTCGTCCAGCCACACCTCCACGGCGTAAAGTATCTGTATACCGGGGTGAGACGGGTCTATAACCCCTACCGTTGCATTGTCCGGATGACCGATACCGCGCGACCAGAGAGCCTCGCCATTGTCGTCTATCACCATCGAACCCATCACTATCTCGTCGCGTCCGTCACCGTCGAGGTCAACGCACGTCATGCTGTGTGCACCGGCCGAGCGGATAACTGGGTTCTCCTCGTCGCCGTCCCAGCTCCAGAGTTTTTCGAGTTTGTTACCGTTCAACTGATAGGCGTCCACCACCATTCGGCGGTAGGTACCGCGGTTAAGGAGCAGGCACGGGGTCCTGCCGTCGAGGTAGGCCACAGCCATCTGGTTGCGGTTGTTTCGGTTGTAGTCGCCGAATGTCTGGTGCTGTGCGGGCCACTCCACCCGGTCAATCTCCTCGCCGGTCATACCGTCCAGTATAGAGCAGTATTCCGGTACGGCGGGCAGACCCATATTGGTACCGTCGCCGTAATATTGCGGTACTCGGCCTACCACCCGGCCCTCGCTGTCGCGGTAGTCGTGGTCGGTGGGTGCGGTCTTAACGGCCACCTCGGCCTTACCGTCGCCGTTAAAATCGTAGACGATGAAGGGCGAGTACCATACACCGAGTTCTATGTTCCAGCCGAGATCTTTGGTCCACAGGTAGGTCCCGTCGCTCAGGTAAGCCTCTATTTTAAAGGTGTCCGGGCTGCGGCGCCAAGCTCCGGGGTCGGTGGCCTGAAGCGGATACTTTATTATATAGTCGTATTTCCCGTCGCCGTTAAGGTCGGCAAGGGCCAGTTTGGAAAACGGCTGGTCGGTCTGGAGCTTGATGGAGGTATAATTTTGGCCGTCAGCCATCGGAGCGGCTACCTCCGAATCCTCCTGTTCGCGGCCATTCACAACCGCACGGACCATATAGGCCACATCCTTACCGCGCGGAACGCGGTTGTCGATGTAGTCGGTGGTCTGCGTGAGCGGCCTGTTGTTCAATTTGGAGAATCGGCCGCCGTCCACCGAGCGGTAAACGTTGAAGGCCACGCCCTCCGGGTCTTCCTGCTTTAGCCTCCAGCCAACGTACATCTGCCCTTCGGTATATTGCACCGCCACCACCCCGCGGTCGAGGTTCTCCGTAACGCGCTCTGTTGCGAAGCCTTCCACTTTAGGTTTTGGAGCTATACGTCCGTTATTTTTCTGTGCGTTAAGTACCGGATAGAGGTACATCCTCTCCATAGGGTCCTGCGCTTTGGCCATCGACATGCCCAGCAGCACGGCCAACATTATCATCACTAATTTCTTCATAGTGCTTTAGGATTTTAGTTACTTGTAAGGTTTAGGTTTGCGTTGAGATGAGAACAAATTTATAACTTTTATCCGCTTTCCTTCAACAATCCGTAACCTTTTATGCCGGGACCGACAATTTTACATCAACTTGTAAACTAAAGCATTAACAAGAAAATAAGTTTATCCGGGATTTCGGATTTTCGACGGGGAATCGCTATCTTGCATTCGGTCCCCGGCGGACCGGACTTATAACCTGTAAATAGAACTTAAAGAATGAAAATCTTCACCCGACGGATAGCCGTGGCAGGCATCAGCCTTATTATGGCCGCGTGCTCGTCCGCTCCCGCAACAGTATGGGATACGACCTACAAAGAGATCGAAAGAAATATCGTGGCCCCCGTCTTCCCCGACAGGATGTTCACAATAACCGATTACGGCGCCGTGGCGGACGACCAGTCCGTGCTCAACACCACGGCCATCAACACGGCTATCGCCGAGTGTAGCCAGGCCGGCGGAGGCCGTGTGGTGGTTCCAGCCGGTGTATGGCACACCGGTCCCGTGACCCTGTTGGCCGGTGTGGACCTGCACATTTCCGAGGATGCGGTTCTGTTATTCACCAACGACCTGTCGCAATACCCCGTCGTAATTACCCGCTGGGAGGGAATGGATTGTTACAATTACCAACCGATGATATACGCCTACCGGCAGGACAACATCGCCATTACCGGCAAGGGCACCATAGACGGCGGCGGCACGGTCGACGACTGGTGGGCCATGTGCGGTGCGGTGAAATACGGCTGGCACGAGGGCATCGTCTCTCAAAGGATCGGCCGCCCTCAGCTGGGCATCTGGAACGAGACCGACACGCCCGTTGAGGAGCGCATTATGGGTGACGGCTACGGCATGCGCCCGGCGTTGGTAAACCTTTACGAGTGCAAGGGCGTACTGATTGAGGACGTTACCATGCTCCGCTCCCCGTTCTGGACCATTCATCCCCTGCTGTGCGAGAACGTAACCGTCAGGGGTGTAAAACTGATAAATGACGGACCGAACGGTGACGGTTGCAATCCCGAATCGTGCAAAAACGTACTCATAGAAAACTGCTATTTCGACACGGGCGACGACTGCATAGCCATCAAATCGGGCCGCAACAACGACGGCCGCCGCTGGGGCGTCCCGAGCGAAAATATAATCGTACGCAACTGCCGCATGAAGAACGGGCACGGCGGAGTGGTTATCGGCAGCGAAATTTCGGGCGGCTTCCGCAACCTGTTCGTAGAGGAGTGCGAGATGGATAGTCCCCAGCTCGACCGGGTTATCCGCATCAAGACCAGCACCTGCCGTGGAGGACTAATCGAGAACATTTACGTCCGCAACGTGGCCGTGGGCCAATGTAAGGAGTCGGTGCTGAAAATAAACCTGCTCTACGAGCAGAACGAGAACTGTCAGCGGGGCCACGAACCCACGGTACGGAACGTGAACCTCGAGAACGTAACTTGCAAGGAGAGCCGTTACGGGGTTATGATAGTGGGGCTGGACACCGGCGTGAACGTCCGGGACATCAGCCTGACCGACTGCACGTTCGACGGTGTGAAAGAGGGCAACCTTATCACGGGTCAGGTAGCGGGCGTCCGTTCGGAGAACCTTTATATTAACGGGGAACTTACTGAACTATGAAAAGTGTGATATTAACCACCGCCGCAGTCGCAGCAGCCATGGCGGCCGTCGGCCAGCATCCGGCAAATTACTACGAGGTAACGCCGGGCGGACTTTTGTGCGAAGATGTGGTCGAAGAACCATGGTCGATGGCTATGGTCCGCTCGGAGATGGAGCGATACCCCGAATCGTGGATGATAGACTTCTCCAAGGCACCGAAATGGAGTTACGTTATGGGGCTTGAAATCGGCGCCATCCTGGAGTTCGGAAAACGGTACAACAACTACACCGAGATAATCGACTACGCACTCGATTATGCCGATATAATAGTTCAGCCGGACGGTAGTATCACCACCTACCGGTCCTCCGACTACAATATCGATCAGCTAAACTCCGGCAAATACCTGATGGATGTATACGAGCTGACCGGAGAGGAGAAATACAGGCTGGCTCTCGACATGCTCTTCAATCAGATGAAAAAGCATCCACGCACCTCCGAGGGCGGTTTCTGGCACAAGCAGATTTATCCGCACCAGATGTGGCTGGACGGGCTGTATATGGGTTCGCCGTTCCTCGCCCGCTACGCTTCTGAGTTTCTGGACGACCCCACCCCCGTGTATGACGATGTGGTAATGCAGTTCGAGTTAGCCGCCAGGCACACCTACGACCCGGCTACGGGGCTTTGGAAACACGCGTGGGACGAGTCGCGTGAGCAGTTCTGGGCCGACCCCGATACCGGGCAATCCAAACATACATGGGGCCGCGCACTGGGCTGGTATATGATGGCCCTCACGGACGTACTGGACTACCTGCCGGAGGATTACGCCGGACGGGAGTCCATATCGGATATTCTCCGGCAGGTAGCCGACGCGGTAATCCGTTACCGCGACCCGGAGAGCGGTGTCTGGTATCAGGTGATGGACCAGCCGGGGCGCGAAGGGAACTACCTGGAAGCCACATGCAGTTCGATGTTCAGCTACTCGCTCCTAAAGGCCGCCCGCAGGGGATACCTGCCCGAATCGTACTGGCAGGCCGGTAAGGAAGCGTTTAACAGCACCGTAATGAATTTTATAAGTGTGGACCTTAACGGGGTAATTTCGCTCGAGCAGTGCTGCGCCGTGGCGGGACTCGGAGGTTCCGACCGCCGCGACGGCACGTTCGACTATTATGTGAACGAGAGGATAATCGCCAACGACCCCAAAGGCGTTGGACCGTTTATCCTCGCGGCGATGTACTCCGAAGGAAGGCTGTAAACATACCCGAAAACATAATACTATCCTGAATCAGATGAAAAAAATATCAATCGCGCTGGGCGCCGTTTGCCTGCTGGCATCGTGCGGGGGCGAGAAACAAACCCCCATCGACAGGTACGCGCTCGTAACGAGAAATAATCCGCATGTCACGGGAATAGACCCGCTGGCTTCGCTGTCGGTGGGTAACGGCCGGTTCGCCTTCACGGTAGACGCGACCGGCCTGCAGACCTTCCCGGAGTACTACTCGCCCGGGGTTCCGCTGGGGACACAGTCCGAGTGGGGATGGCACTCGTTTCCCAACCCCGAAGGGTACCGTCACGAAGAGGTGCTGGGCGACGTAGAGCTGTTCGGCCGCCACGGGCTGTACGCCAGGCAGTTCAACGAACCGGCCCGTAAGAAGGGGGCCTCGGACTGGTTCCGTGTAAATCCACACCGGCTCCATCTGGGTGTGGTAGGACTCGAAATTACCGGACCGGACGGAACTAAGGCCTCCCCGGAAGATATTACCGGTATCGACCAGCGATTGGACCTTTGGGACGGTATAATCCACAGCACATTTACTGCCGCGGGAACCGGGTATACGGTCTCCACCGTTTGCGACCCGGACGAGGACCTGATAGCATCGCGCATTGTTACCGACGGGGCTATGCCGGGCGGAGTCAACTTCCGTTTCCCGTATCCTACGGGCCAACACTCCGACGACGCCTGCGACTGGACGAGTCCGTCGAAACACACCACCAGGATAATCTCGCAGGATGATAGCGGAGCAATCCTCGAGCGCAGGCTCGACGGAACTGTCTATTACGTAGCTATCCGTTGGGAACAACCTGCCGTGCTGGAAGAGAGACAGGCGCACTATTTCGTCCTCTCGCCCATAGGCGGTAACGAGCTGGCATTCACCTGCGGTTTCTACGACGAATTGCCCGCCGGAGCAGGACGGAGCTACAACGAAACGACAGATGCCGCTGCGGCGCACCGACAAGCCTATTGGAACGAGGGCGGCGTGGTGGACTTTTCTCTCTGCACCGACGAACGGGCCGCCGAGTTGGAACGCCGTGTGGTACTTTCTCAGTACCTCACCTCGATACAGTGCGCCGGGTCTTCACCCCCGCAGGAGTCGGGCCTCACGTATAATACATGGTTCGGCCGCCCTCACCTCGAAATGCACTGGTGGCACGGCGTACATTTCGCTCTTTGGGGCCGACCGCAGCTCCTTGAAAACAGTATCGGGTGGTATGGCGACGTGGCATTCGACCATGCAGCCGAAATAGCCCGCCGCCAGAACTTCGACGGCGTGCGCTGGATGAAGATGACCGACCCGTGGGCCGGGGAGGCCCCGTCCAACGTAGGCTCGTTCCTTATCTGGCAACAGCCGCACATCATCTACTTCGCTGAGCTGATGTACCGCGCCGACCCGTCGCCCGAGACAATCGAGAAGTATCGCGACGTGGTGTTCGCCACGGCTGATTTTATGTACTCCTTCGCCGTCTACGACGCGATGGAGGGACGGTTCGTGCTCGAGGGAATGATACCCGCGCAGGAGACTCTGCGGGCCGCCACCACCATAAACCCGCCGTTCGAACTATCATACTGGCACTTCGCGATGGAGACCGCCCAGAAATGGCGTGAACGCGCGGGCCTGCCCAAGAACCTCGAGTGGGAAGAACTAATCGACAAACTCTCGCCGCTGGCCTACAACGACGATGGTCTCTATCTCGCCTCTGAAGACGCGACCGACACCTATATAGATATCCGCTTCACCTCGGACCATATGGCCGTGCTCGGTGCGCTGGGTATCCTACCCAAAAGCAAACTTGTCCGCGAAGACTATATGGAGAATACCCTCGAATGGGTATGGGACAACTGGAACTGGGGCAAGACCTGGGGCTGGGACTTCCCTATGACGGCTATGAACGCCGCCCGTCTCGGGCGTCAGGATCTGGCCGTGGGGTCTCTGCTTATGGACAAGCGCACCAACACATACCTCGTCAGCGGCCACAATTATCAGGATACCCGTCTGCGCATATATATGCCGGGTAATGGGGGCCTGCTCACGGCCGTGGCCATGATGGCCGCGGGTTGGGACGGCGCTCCGGATATACCCAATCCCGGTTTCCCGCAGGACGGCTCCTGGATAGTCCGTTGGGAAGGACTGGAGCGAATGCCTTAATTTTTTACATTTTTAAACCGCCGTCACCATTTAATATAACGAATAACCGCCGGGAACCCATTCCCGGCGGTATTCTTATTTTGTAGTAATCTGGACATCGGCGAAGAACCGGTAAGACCGATAGGTCAGCGAAGCAACTTTACCGTACCTATCCCCCTTCATTTTGCTTTCCGCCTACCTTTTACCCGGCCGTACATTGGGGAGGAATACCGCCACAAGCCCCAGCAGGGGCATATAAGCGCAAAACCGGTATACGTATTCCACATTGTGCGTATCGGCAATATCCCCCAATACCGCCGCCGCAATTCCGGCAATACCGAACGCCAGTCCGAAGAAAAGGCCGGATATCAACCCCAGCTTTGTGGGCAGCAGTTCCTGTGCGTAGACCAGAATGGCCGAAAATGCCGACGAGAGAACCAGCCCGATAACGACGCTCAGTACACACGTCCAGAACAGATTGGCGTAGGGCATCATCAGTGAAAACGGTGCCGTGCCGAGAATCGAAAACCAAATCACGTACTTGCGGCCTATCCGGTCGCCTATCGGCCCGCCAAGAAGGGTGCCCACGGCCGAAGCGAGCAGGAATGCGAACAGGAACAACTGCGATTGCTTTGTAGTTACACCGAATTTCTCGATAAGGTAGAAAGTATAATAATTCGTAAGGCTGGCGGTATAGACGTACTTCGAAAAAATAAGCACCAGAAGTAGGCCCAGCGAGAAATAAATCTTCTTTTTCGGAAGCCTGACGCGACGCACTGCTTCCCGTTTTGTGCCTGGTGAATCGAAAGCGCGGATACGCTCTTTATACCAGCGTGTTATGGGCCGTTTGGTTACAAGCGATACTACTGCAATCCCGGCGAATACCGCAATAAAGTGCTGACCGTTGGGTGTAATTATAAGTGCGGCAAGCAGCGGACCTACGGCGCTGCCGAAGTTGCCGCCCACCTGAAACACCGACTGCGCCAACCCGTGCCGCCCACCCGAAGCGTAGTGGGTGAGTCGTGAGGCCTCGGGATGGATTATCGAAGAACCGAGACCTACGAGCGCCACCGCCCCCATCACGGCCGGAAGCGACCCGGCGTATGCAAGCACCAGCAGACCCGCCAGAGTGGAACAGGTGCCAACGGCAAGGTAATAGGGCATGGGGCGCTTGTCGAACAGCACCCCGAAGGCAGGCTGAAACACTGATGCGCAAATCTGGTAGACGAGCGCAATCCGCCCTATTTGCCTGAACGACAGCGACAGGTTATCCTTGAGCAGAGGATAGACGGCCGCAATTACGGATTGGAGCATGTCGTTGAAAAAATGCGAAAGGCTGAGTGCCAGCAGTATACCCATAGTGGCGCCGGACGCGGCGCGGGTCGACTTCGTTTCCAATGATTTTCAGTTTTTTGGATGCAAAGTTATACAAAGTTTGTAGTAAGGGGCATTATTTTCCGAACCCGCATCGGAAATGAAAAGGACCTATAATAGCCGCTGCCTACCGCTATCGGACTCAGGCTGCGAGGAAATAAAATATTTCTGGGAATCGGTAAGCCCCTTCACATTATAGAATATGGGTTCGGTAACTTTTTTCCGGAAAATAAATTTGCCCTTTGTGCCCCACCTCAACCGTCCTTTTAGAAAAGTATAAAACCGGTATCCCGGCTTTACCGTGTACTTTGCCGGATAAGAAGAAATCTCTCTTCGATAAAAATAAATTGAGCCTCACGGTAAAGCCACTGTGGGGGTTTTTTCTTTTATTTGCATTTTGAATAATTATTGACATGGAGCAAACCACATCTACACCTGTTCTGACCCGCGGCCTGTTATGGTTGATGACCGTCGGGGCCGGGCTGGTACTTGCCAACCTTTACTATAACCAGCCTCTTCTGGGACACATCGCCGCCGATTTCGGGGTTAGCGAGTCTACTGCAAGTAAGGTGGCGATGATTACACAGCTCGGCTATGCTGCCGGACTGCTTTTTATCGTTCCGCTCGGTGATATGATGAGGCGCAAAAGGATTATAGTGGTTGATTTCGGGTTTATGCTGCTCACACTGCTTGCCGTCGCGTTATCGCAATCGTTCACTATGATACTAATTGCAAGTTTTTTCCTCGGCCTGACGACAATCATACCGCAAATTTTCCTCCCCCTTACCGCTCAGTTATCTCGACCCGAAGAGACAGCCAAAAATATGGCGATGGTCGTAAGCGGAATGCTTATCGGGATGCTTGCCTCGCGGGTATTCAGCGGAATACTTGCCGAATATTTCGGCTGGCGCGCGGTTTATCTTACGGCCATGTGCATCCTGTTTATTCTCGGTGTTTGTATGATGCTTTTCCTCCCGGAGATAAAACCGACCTTCCGGGGAACCTACCGTGAACTTATGTCGTCCATACTCTACTATGTAAAAACTCTCCCCGACCTGCGGATGGCTGCTTTACGGGGCGGCCTCGTATTCGGTTCGTTCTCTATGCTCTGGGCAACGCTGGCTTTCCAGCTTAACGGACCGCCTTTTTTTGCGGGCAGCGACGTGGCGGGAGCGATGGGACTTATCGGTATTGTCGGAGCCGTGGCCGCCAATGTGGTCGGACGGATAACGAACAGATACGGGCAGAACAATATTCTTACTGCAGGAGCCTTAATTATGTTACTGTCGTGGGCTATTTTAGGGCTGGGCGGCTCGACATATGCCGGGCTGGTGGCCGGTATTATCCTGATAGACTTGGGTATACAGGCCATGAACATATCCAACCAGAGCCTTATCTTCTCATCTCATAAAGAAGCCACCAACCGGATCAATACGGCATATATGGTCACTTTCTTCGTAGGAGGCGCCGTCGGTACATGGATTGCGGGCTTGGTATGGGGACGGTTCGGCTGGACGGGTGTAACCCTGTGCGGCGGTCTATCCGTATTTCTCTGCTTGTTGTTACATTTATCCTATTTGCGGAGAAGGTCGAATTTGTAATGACCTTCAGTAACTATACCGTTAAATATAAGGCTGTATACGCTCCCATTAAAATATCGCTATGAGCTCCAATTCGCAAAACGCTTCCCGATGGCTGAATAAACATATTGCCGAGGTAAAAACAGTTTATTTATCATCCTGGTTATTTACCCTGTTAAGTGCGGGATGTTTTGTCGTTTTTTGCTGGTATCTGTCGGTGTTTGCGGCTTTGTGGCTGACAGAACCGGATAAATTACTTTATGCCTCGGTATTTCTGACGGGTAGATATATTTTAGCATACGTCGCTTCTCGGTTTAATTATAAGGCGGGTGAAGTTATTGCCTCGCAGGTGAAAAGAGAGCTATATCCGGCATTACTCAAAAACAACGAAATAGATTCCGTATCCGGTACTCTGATGGTAACCCGGATTAACGACGACCTGAAGCCCTATTTTTCTTTCTTCATTCCCAACGCAATGGCTTCAGTATTGGTGAGCGGACTGTTGCTGGTCGTCTGTTTTTGGGTGGAAAAATGGGTGGGTATTATTCTTCTGGTCTCATTTCTGGTGATACCGTTCATGATGAGTATTATCGGTATGGGTGCCGAGGGGATACATAAAAAGCATATCGACCTCTTTATGAAATACTCGGCTGTTTTTTACAACCGGCTCCAGGCCGTCGCAGAAATCGTAAATCTGGATAACGTCATTCAGCAGTACCGATTCCTGTCCGATAAAAGCGAAGCGCTGAATAAAGCGACGGTCAAAGTTATGCGGGTAGCCATTCTCACTACGGCATCACTGGAGCTTTTCGTTACGCTGAGTATCGCTATGGTAGCCATATATCTGGGGTTGAACCTTCTCGGTATAATGGTCGGTCCCAACTACGGGAATGGATACGATTTCAGGACCGCCCTGTTCCTGCTGACGCTTGCACCTTATTTTTTCTTTTACTTGCGAAAGTTCGTAAGCGCTTACCATGACCGGAACCGGGCTTTGGCTTCGGCTAATATATTGATGCCGTTAATGAATGTAAACCCCGACTCTCCTGCCGCAGATACGAACGACCCGCTCGCCTCTTTGGAGATAGAGAATTTGAGTTTCGCCTACCCCGATTCGCCGGTGAAAGTGCTGAACGGGATAAGTTTGAACTTACCTGTCAAAGGTCTGGTACTGGTCAAAGGTATATCGGGCTCGGGTAAATCCACCCTGCTGAAAATACTTGCGGGGAGTCTCCCTGTCGATGATGGAACGGTTTCGGTTAACGGGAAAGACAATTCGGGTTCCCGCAGTTGGCTCGATAAAAATACCTCCTACATGAACCAGTTTCCATTTATATTCGACGGAACGCTCCGGTACAATGTTTTTCTCGATAAAGAAGATAAAAAAAATGCCGGGTATACCGCATTTCTCGACAGGATACTCGATACAAAAGCCGACGGATGGGCCACGCAGCTCACCCATAACGGGAAACAACTTTCGGGCGGAGAAAAACAACTTGTGTCCCTTGCCCGGATGCTGCTGAATCCCCGTCCGGTAGCAATTCTGGACGAGCCTACGGCAAGTCTTGATGCCGCGACCACCCGGACCATCCTGCGGCAAATAGTTGAATTGGCCGAAGACCGGTTGGTAATCGTAGCCTCTCACGAGGAGACATTCGAGTCCGTAGCCGATGCGGTACTGAACTTAAACTGGGGGGAACAGGAGAGATGATGAATAAATTTATAACCACATATATTATAAGGCCCTTCGCAGGAAGATGGGCAAAGGGGATTGCATTACTTCTTCTCTGGACGGTCACTTTTATTGCATTACCGGCTGTTTCGGGTTGGTTCCTTGCCATGTGCAGCGTTGCGTTCGCTACCGCGAACATCATGTTCGCATATATAATTCCGGCTACCTTTATCCGGTTTCTGGCACTTTCGAGGACGGCGGCCAGATATTTCGAACGGGTGGAAAACCACAAGACCACCCTCGCAGTACAACGAAATTTACAGCTCAGGATATTCCAGTCTGTCGCCCGGCTCCCCTATTTTGAAAAGCAGGCCGGTAACAATTCTGCCCTGCTTGAAAACAGCACCCACGGTGTCGATAAGATATTGAACCATGTTCTTTTGTGGATACTGCCGTTAACCACCCTGGTAATGGCGTTATCTATATTCTATCTCTTCCTGAGTGTATTCTCGCATGGTATTGCGGTTGAGTTTTTAGTTTCGTCGGCACTACTTCTGTTCGGTATTCCACAACTCTTTTATCATAAAAACCGAAAACTTTACAACAAACTCAGTATTTGCCGGGAAGAGAATAATCGGGAACTTATCCAGAGTTTTCGTGGTCGCATCGAGATAACGAAATACGGGTTGGAAGATAATGTCGTCGGATTGCATGAAAAAAGATTAATGGATATAGAACGGCTGGAAAACAGACTGCAAAACAGTTCTTTCACCTTGCAGCTTATCGCCGGGCTGGGTTTCAGCTATCTGGCCGTCATTTTATTTTGGCAATCGGGTTATACCTCAATAGACACTCCCATGGCTATCGGTATTTTCTTCGGGATAATAGCGCAGGCAGAACTCGCGGAAATCCTTTTTTCGGGTAAATCGGAGAAAAGCTCTGTGCGGCACCAGATAAAAGAGATTGACGGAATAATCGGGCATGTTAAGAATCCGGTAGAAACGGTAAACGTGGCCTCACCGATGGAGAGTCTTTCCCTGAAAAACCTTGGTGCGACAATCCCGGAAACATCGGTACACGTCCCTGACATTTCATTGAATATCGAAAAAGGCCAATTTATCACCCTGTTCGGGGAGACGGGTAAGGGTAAAACCACTCTACTCAACAGCCTATTTTACCCGGAATACCGGGGCGGCGGGTCGATAATATGGAATGGCCGGGAGGAACTGACGTCGCTTCCTGTCCCCCAGTGTATTTACGTCACACAAAAGGCCTATCTGCTAACCGGGACGCTGCGTGAGAATTTCGAGGGTTACCCGGACGAGGATATAGAAGGGGTACTGAAAACGGTCGAACTGGAAGAGTGGTACCGCTCGCTTCCGGACGGACTATCTACATGGCTTGGGGAGAACGGGGAGATATTGAGCGGCGGCCAGCGGAAAAAACTGTTGCTGGCACAGGCGCTTCTCAAACGGCCGCAATTATTGGTAGTCGATGAACCTACTGCCGGTATCGGTTCCCGAAGCGCGATAGAAATGTTCTGTAAAATTAAACGCCAACATCCCGACATGACTATCCTGATGGCTACCCACCTGAAAGATTTTGAAACCATTTCTGATAAGGCCATAACCCTCTGAATCGGCTAATTTAATCCAATGCAAATAAAAAAGGTTACACATTCCTGTGTAACCTTCTGAAAATCATGAGCGGAAAACGGGACTCGAACCCGCGACCCTCAGCTTGGGAAGCTGATGCTCTACCAACTGAGCTACTTCCGCGAATAAATATGTCAATATGCAATTCGGCCTATTCCGTGGAAAAAACCACTCCACCTCCATTATTGCATACGGGCTTGCAAATATAGTAATTTCGCCGGATTTTCGCCAGCCGACAATCTAAATTTTAATAACTGTTAAAATTCCCCCACCCACCTTTGGACCGGTAATTGCTCCCCACTCCATAAAGTTTAAATATATGGGACATAAATTAAAATACAGCGGGCAGGTCGACCGCATGACCGACGAACAGATAGATAAAGCTCTAAGATTCATAAATAAATGCCGTTACTGCATTCTGGGCACGGTCAACAGCGAGGACGGAGTACATCTCTCGATCCTTACCACTCAGGAGAAGCAGGAACTTAAAGAGTTGTGGTACATCACGCGAACCTCCACGCAAAAGGTGGTGGATATCCGTACCAATCCACGCTGCGAAGTTCTTTATACCGACAACGACAACCAGATCACCATTAACGGCACGGCGGAGATAGTTACCGAACCGATCCTTAAAAAAATGATGTCGAACATATGGGTTAAGAAATATATCCCCGAGGGACCCGAGAGCGACGAAATGTCTTTGATAAAATTCACCCCTGAGAAAATAGACGCCGTTATCATCTGATATAGTACCCGGCGACGGGACGAAATAAAGCGGGGACAGGATAAACCTGTCCCCGCTTTATTCAGATAAAATATTGCGGATTAATAGAGTTCATTCAGGATACGTGCGAGCCTGTAACCTGCCCGTTGCAACTGAAGTTCCAGTACGGGAAAGTTATAGTACATATAATCCCACGAGTAGTTTTGGCCCTCCTCGATTTCCATGTAAATCTGCTTGCAGATATTTACCGTCTCGTTCATCCAGTCAAGCGGCGTTCCGGCCGCAAGCCGTTCTTTCTCGGCTTTGGGCAGGTAATCGATATTTTCCCTCCATTCGATATAGCTCCACTTGCGTACCGATTCTATAAACGCCATATCCCACACTGAATGGATATTGGTGTTACTTCCGAACCATTTAATTTTAAATTGGTTGCCGCCGAGGTCGGTCTTGCGGCCCGCGTGCATCGGGCAGTGCATATCGCCCACGAGGTGGATAAGGTAACGCAGGTAGAGGTTCTCGAGGCTGTCCGACAGATTGCGGTGGTCGCGCAGCATTTCGATGGTTTCGGTAAGCGCTGTGTATACGTCCCCGGCCGGTTCTTTGGGCATTGTTTCATAGGTATAACCCTCGTCCACGTTGGCATAATGCCATGTGGAAGTGTGCCGGAACTCGTCGAAGCCGCGGATATTGTCCATCCACGAGGAGTAGTACATTAGCGTATGACCGCCGAGCGCCCGCTCGACCTTTTTCTTCACACTCTTTTTAAGGTTGCATTGAGCGACGTACGCCACGATATCGTGACCCTTCTGGCCCCATCCTAACGACTGATGTGTCCCGAGGAAAATAAACAGTACGGACAGGAGCAAAAAAATCCTCTTCATTTTAATTTATAATTTTGGGTTGGGCCGGACTTCTCCCCCGGCCATGGGCCTTTATTTATTCATCGTCACGAGCAGTTCTTCATTGCTCGCCGTCGATTCCATATGCTTCTTTATCTCTTCCATAGCCTCCACCGACGTCATATCGGCGAGGTAACGCCGGAGTATCCATGTCTTTTGCAGTACCTCTTTACTGAGCAGCAGGTCCTCCCGGCGCGTACCGGAGGTAACCACATCCACAGCCGGGTAGACCCTCTTATTGGAGAGTTTGCGGTCGAGTTGGAGTTCCATGTTACCCGTTCCTTTAAACTCTTCGAAGATAACCTCGTCCATCTTCGACCCGGTGTCGATAAGGGCCGTGGCTATTATCGTGAGCGAACCCCTCTCCTCGGTATTACGCGCGGCCCCGAAGAACCGTTTGGGTTTGTGGAGCGCATTGGCGTCTACCCCGCCCGAGAGCACTTTTCCCGATGCTGGCTGGACGGTATTGTAAGCCCTTGCAAGCCTTGTTATGGAGTCGAGCAGTATTACCACATCATGGCCGCACTCCACCATACGTTTTGCTTTGTCCAGCACCATTTCTGCCACCTTAACGTGTCGAGCGGCCTGCTCGTCGAACGTCGAGGCGATGACTTCGGCTTTCACGTTGCGGGCCATTTCGGTCACTTCTTCCGGCCGTTCGTCCACCAGCAGGACAATCATGTAGACCTCCGGATGGTTATCGGCGATGGCGTTGGCTATGGATTGCAGCAGGATTGTCTTACCCGTCTTGGGCTGGGCAACGATGAGGCCCCTCTGACCTTTCCCGATGGGCGAAAACAGGTCCACCACGCGGGTAGACAGATTGTGTCTACCACCGGTCAGATTGAACTTCTCGCTGGGGAACAGCGGCGTCATATATTCGAACTGCACCCTGTCTCGTATGGCGTCCGGGCTGAGCCCGTTGATTTTGTTAACTTTAACGAGCGGGAAATATTTCTCCCCTTCCTTCGGCGGACGAATGGCCCCCTGAACGGTATCACCCGGCTTGAGACCGAGAAGTTTTATCTGCGAAGGCGATACGTATACATCGTCCGGCGAATTGAGGTAATTGTAGTCGGCCGAACGCAGGAAACCGTACCCGTCGGGCATAATTTCCAGCACGCCCTCGCCTTCCACCACGCCCACGAAGTCGTCCTTAGTAACGGGACGGTGCGGTTCCGGCCTTTCGGGATGGACCTCCTCCGCTTTTTTGGGGTGGTCCTTTTCCGGAACGGGTACATCTATCGTGGTAGCCAGCGGCAGTTCCTGCGTATAACTCTCCGGCTGCAGAGACAGCGCAATCTCATCCGGGCCTGCACCTTCCGTCTGCACCGGTTCCTCTTCGTCTACATGAATCTCCGGCTCGCGGAGTTCACTTCGGAGGTACATTTCGTCGTGCTTCGTGGCATGGCCCTGCACATCGTCCCTCACACGGTACTTGTTATTACCTTGAGGAATAGCGGAGACACGGTTTATCCGGCTGCGCCTGCGGCGACCGGCCTCGTCCTGCCCGCTATCCTGCGAACTTGCGGCATCTTCCGGGATTTCCGGTGTCTCATCGGCACCCTCTTCCTGCTTCGGCCTGCGGCCTCGCCTTTTCTCCTCCGGCTGCACCGGCGGCTGGTTTTCTCCACCGTTCTGCTGCTCCCCTTCGCGGGCAGCAGATAACTCTATAATTTTCTGTATCAGGTCGTTCTTTCGCATCTGAGTCCTGATACCGAACGAGCGCCCCAATTTGCGCAGTTCGGCAAGGCTCTTTGATTTCAATGCATTAAAATCTTGCATATATCGGTTTTAGTATAAATAGAATAGTCTTGGTGATTTTTCAGCCCGGAAACGGGCCAGTGAGGCTTTTCCGCTACAAATATATAAATATATTCCGAGACCGCAATACCGGGCAAAAAACTTACCGACCCCGGCCGTCCGACCGTAAAGCACCGGTTCGGGCGATAAAACTACCCTGTCCTCTCGGCGATTCCGTGTTCGGTTCGGTTTTCATTATAGCTTCGAGCGGTAGAAATTCTCCGCCCTTCCGAGATCCTCCGGGGTATCGACCGCGATGGTCATTCCCTTAACCTCCGCGGTTTTGATTCTAAGCCCGTTCTCGAGCCAGCGCAGTTGTTCGAGCGATTCGGCCCGTTCGAGTACTCCCGGAGGCATAGCCGATATCCGTTTCAGCACGTCGCTCCGATATGCGTAAAGACCTATATGTTTGTAATATACCACCGTCTCCTCTGCGACCATCTCCCGTACGAACGGTATTACCGAACGGCTGAAATAGAGCGCATATCCCTCACGGTCCCTAACCACCTTCGGGGTGTTGGCGTCGAGAACTTCCTCCCCTTCCCCGAACCGGGCCACCAGCGTTCCTACTTCCGCCTGAGTATCATTGAACAGAGCCGA
Organism: Rikenellaceae bacterium; assembly: GCA_020859685.1. Lineage (GTDB taxonomy): Bacteria > Bacteroidota > Bacteroidia > Bacteroidales > Rikenellaceae > WRDF01. The sequence goes on along the minus strand of JAJBVT010000034.1, from coordinate 22,242 downwards.
GAGCGCCCGCAGATGCACAGGTTCGATAAACGGTTCGTCGCCCTGAATATTAACCACCACGTCGTACCGCTTACCAGTCATGGCAGATACCGTGCCGAGCGCTTCGGCGCAGCGGTCCGTACCGCTGCGGTGGTGCCCCGAGGTCATCACCGCGCGGCCGCCGAATTGCTCGACGGTCGCAACGATACGGTCGTCGTCCGTAGCAACGAAACAATCGGCGAATACCGCCGAGACTCGCTCGTAAACGTGCCGTATCATGGGTTTGCCACCTATCTCTGCCAGCGGTTTGCCCGGGAAACGAGTAGAAGCGTACCGGGCGGGTATCAGAGCGAGAAATTCCATTCCTTAGGTTTAAAGTGGTACAAATATGCGTAATTATTTTTATTTGCAGACAGGGAACCGCGTGGCAATTTATTTAATTTTGCGCCTATGGTTTCACGGAGCGAAATAACAGGCGTGTTTACGCGACTCGGAGAGGCGATAACCGTCGGCGAAATCCCGGGCAATGCCGTCGTGGAAGAAGCCTGCCGGGTTAACGGGTGGTTTACTCCCGGCGATATCCGCCGCGCGGCCCTTTCCGTCGCATCGGAGATGCTCGACCGTGACAAACTCACTTGGTGGTCCGGCCGGTACGCCCGGGTAGGTCGGGCACAGCGGGTGGCCGTCGTCATGGCAGGAAATATTCCGCTGGCCGGGTTTTTCGACATGCTCTGTGTACTGGTCTCGGGGCACGTCTGCCTTGTCAAATATTCGTCCAAGGACCGCGCCCTGATGGAATCCGTGGCAGGATGGCTAATTTCCGAACTGCCCGGCCTCCCCATGTACGAATATACGGGCGGGGAAGCCGAAGCGGTAATTGCATCCGGCAGCGACAATACCATAAGGCACCTGCGGGCGCAGTTCGGCGACCTGCCTGCCGTCTACCGCGGCAACCGCTCGGCGGCTGCCATACTGGACGGAACGGAGACGGCGGCTGAACTTACGGCCCTCGCTACGGATATATTCTGTTATTCGGGTCTCGGGTGCCGCAATGTCAGTCACCTGCTCCTACCCGCCGGTTACGCCCCAGAGCGGCTTGCCGCACTTCCCCACACCCAGCCGAATCCAAAATACATCAATAATTACCGCCAACGAAGGGCGGTTCTGGCCTTGTCCGGCGAGCGGTTTATCGATTGCGGTACCTGGCTCCTGCGGCAGGACGAAGGGTTTCCGGCAATCCTGAGTGAAGTCACATACCACCATTACAGTGCTCCGGAAGAGGCCGAGGCATGGGTCGCCTCGCACGAAAACGAATTGCAATGCTTGGTCGCCGACGATAGTTGGTCGCCGTCACTTCCATTCCCGGCCACCCCTTTCGGCACTGCCCAGGCCCCCACCCTCGGTGACTATCCCGACCGGGTGGATATAATGAAATTTCTGTCGGAACTGTAACGGAAAAAGTCGATTCCCAACAAAGGTATAGTGATAATTCAATGTCACACTGGATCAAGCACCTTCAATAAATAAATATGATTTTCAACAGAGCAAGGCGAAATTAAGTATATACCTTTAATTATTACGAAGCCAACCGGTCCCCTCTGACGACTCACTTCCCCGGGGCAAAAAATAATCACACCTATATTCTGAGATTTTTTACATTCCGATTGCTTTGATGTTTTTCTATCTTTGTGGTATATCCACATTCAAGGCCGAAATTATGGGAATGATATTCAAATTCAGGGCGCTCAGCGATGAGAACGACCATTTCGCGAGGGATTACGAACTGCGGTACGACAGCGACCTGCTCATGTTCTACAGGCTGATATGCGGTGATTTAGGGTTCGACCCGGCGGAAATCGCATCTTTTTTCCTCTCTGGGCCGGGATGGGAAAAGGGGGATGAATTTACCTCTTTCGATATTGGTGCTGACGATGAACAGGCCGCCCCGCTACCTATGGAAGGCACCCTGCTGGGAACCATAATCCGGCGAGAAAAGGAGCGGCTGATATATACGTTCGACCCTTTCACGGGCAGGTCACTATTTATTGAACTGATCGGTACATATAAGGAAACCGAGGGACGGAAATACCCTCGGGTGGCGTTATCGGAAGGTCCGCCGCCGGTACAGTTTGAAACGGGGGACCTCGTCGCGGAAGCCTCCATTTTCGACGAGGCGCTGGGCGAATTCGGTAGTTTTGAGGGGGATGAATTTTACGACGATGAGTTTTGAGCCGCCGCATGTTAGGCCGGAGCAAATATATAGTTGTGGTTGCGGGACCAACGGGTTCTGGCAAGACCGACCTTGCGGTCACGCTGGCCCGGCATTACGGCGCGCCAGTGGTGTCGGCCGATTCCCGGCAGATGTACCGGGGAATGGCCGTGGGCACCGCCCAGCCGTCGCCGGAGCAACTGGCCGCCGTCCGGCACTACTTTATCGCAAGCCATGACCCGCAGGACCAGTTTACCGCGGGCCGCTATGAACGGGAAGCGCTCGAGGTGCTGGACCGCATATTCCGTGAGGTGGATATAGCAATCGTCGCGGGAGGGTCGGGTTTATACATCGACGCGCTTTGCAACGGGATGGACGATATCCCGGACGTGGACCCGGCAATCCGCCGCCGCCTTACCGACCGCCTTGCCGCCGAGGGTCTCGGCGCACTTGCCGGAGAGTTGGCAAAACTCGACCCGGAATTCTACGACACGGTGGATAAAGATAACCCCCGGAGGGTGATACGCGCGCTGGAAATCTGCATCGGCACCGGAAAACCCTATTCAGCGTTCCGGGCAAAGGCGCGACGCGAACGGCCGTTCGGTATTATAAAAACCGGAACCATCCTGCTACGGGAAAACCTCTACAAGCGAATCGACCTCCGTGTGGACGAGATGGTGGCCGCCGGGCTTGAGGAGGAAGCGCGCAGGCTCTACCCTCTTCGCCACCTCAACTCCCTTCAAACGGTCGGTTACAAGGAGATGTTCGACTACTTCGAAGGAAGGACCGACCTGGCTACCGCCGTCGGACTTATCAAGCGTAACAGCCGCCGATACGCCAAAAGACAGTTGACCTGGTTCGGCCGGGACACCACTATACGGTGGTTCTCCCCGTTCGCCGCGGACGAGATTATCGGGTATGTCGACCGGTACGTTTCTAAACACGGCTAACTTCCGGACGAAATTTAACTGTGATATCCCGTTTTTGGTTTTCAGGTATCCGGTCGGCACCGAATTTCTTTGCCGAGAATTCACCTCACAATAAAGTATACATTATGAAAAAAATTATTTTGTCCCTAATTGCATTTGCAACCTATTTATCCCTCGGGGCGCAGGCTCCGGCAACAATTGAGCTGCCTGCCCGGAGTGCGGACCGGGGCACATCGGCCATGAAGGCGTTCGAACAACGGCAATCACTCCGGAATTACACCCCGACGGACCTTTCGGCACAGGACCTCGGCGACCTACTCTGGGCAGCAAACGGGTTCAACCGCCCGGACAAACGCACCGCAGCCACCGCTATGAACGCGCAGGAAATAGACATTTACGTCTGCCTGTCGGACGGCTCTTACCTCTATAATACCCGGGAGCATAGTCTCGATCTGGTAGCTGAAGGCGACCTGAGGCCCGATATGGGTCGCGGCAACGAAGGCATAAAACCTGCGGCGTGCCTTATCGTGGTGGCCGATATGTCGCGAAGCCCGTTGCTCGGGCGCGAGCCGGAAGCGGCCCACAGGATGGCGGCTTACGATGCCGGAATCGTGTCGGCGAACATCTATATTTTCTGCGCGGCCAACGGCATGGGCACGGTTTGCCGCGCCGGGATGGACAAGGAAACCCTCGCCAACGGTTTGAAACTCGGACCAGAACACGTTATTCACCTAAACCACCCGGTGGGTTACATCGAGTGAGCCGGGGGAGGTAACGCCGGAAAACCGTACACCGATATGTTTCTTGTAGTAAGCTAAGAAGTGCCGGTCCGTACGGAACTTTACCGCAAGTTAAAGCCTATAACGACCGGTAGTCTTCTAACCGGGCCCGAATCCGATTTGCAACAGGGAGACCGTACAGCCGGAATTAACCCTGATGATAGCGTGAAGCAGCGGGAATCTGCCCGGGCGACATGCACGGCTTATAACCGCGATAAAATCAGTACCGGTACGAAAACAGGCTGCGAATAATCTCCACCGGAAAGAATAGCAGAATCCACCCACTGGGGGGAGTCCACTGCGATACCGGATAACTTCATAGCCACCGGAGAAAATCAGCCCGGCTATACGTAAAAAGAAAAATATATTGTATTTTTGATGCCGCTTGCACCGGCCCTTTGGGGTAGGCGTCGTGGGCAAAAGGTTGCCCGGATGGTGAAATAGGTAGACACGCGGGACTTAAAATCCCGTGGCCAGTGATGGCCGTGCGGGTTCGATTCCCGCTCCGGGTACCATACAAACCCCGGCAGGTCGATAGACAACCTGCCGGGGTTTGTATTTCCGGTCCGTATGTAGTGCGGGAACCCGGTTAAGAATATCCGGTCCACTAACTTACTACCGGATGGAATAAGTTATCGGAATCCATCGTAACCTTAAGCCCCCGATCCTTCGTGTACCATCGTACCTAACTGTGGCTAATGTTAACGCATGGTAATCCCACCGTTACCCACTGTGGGCCGTCATACCCATTCCTACCTGTCCTTGCCCCACGTAACCCGCAATTCCGACACCCGGCAACCAATCACGAAACCCAAGAAAATATTATTCCAGCACCTTCTTCAGAAACCCGTCCATAATTTCTACCGTCTCATCGAACCACGGGTGAAAAAGCCAGAAGGTGTGCGGAGTGTCGTCGAAAGTGTGAACCTCGCTGTAAATGCCGTAATGATCCATCAGTGCTATCTGTTCGTCACGACCATCATGAAACCGTTCGATCGAGCTGTTGATAAAGCAGACCGGCGCAGATAGCGGACCTACATGGTACACGGGCGAAGCAGCCCGCCAGGTGTCCGGCCGCTCGGCATAGGTGCCGCCGAGCCAATGCATATCCACCGGCGGGGTTAGGTTTCGGTCACGGGCTTCCTGAGCCCGGCCGATTGTCTCCGGTGTGGTGAAATCGGAGATTCCGTCTATATCGATTACCGCCTGCACATCCGAGGTAACATGGAAATACCTCCGGATATATTCATTACCGCTGTCGCCGTTGGTCGTTCCCACGAGGTTGGCAAGCTGTCCCCCGGCCGAAGAGCCGGATATGGCGATGCGGGCCGTATCGATCCCGTACTGCTCCGCGTTCTCACGGACCCACCGTACGGCATCCTTCAGGTCGTAAACCGCGGCGGGATACAAAGCGTCGGGAATCAACCTGTATTCGACCGGAATGGTAACGTAACCCCGCGCGGCGAGCCTCTGCGCCAGCGGCACCTGCATGGTCCGATCGCCCGAGTTCCATCCTCCGCCGTAGACCATCAGCACGGCTGGCAGAGTCCGCCCGTCGTCTGGCCGGAAAATATCGAGTTGCAGTTCCCGTATGCCCACGGGCCGCTCGGTGATAACCGAATATACCAGTCCTTCAAAGGCCAGCACCCCTTCAGGAAGTTCCGGGCAGACCGGCTCGATATACGGCCGGGCCTTTCGCTCTTTCTCGTACGTCTGGTAGACGGTATAAGAGGTATCGCGCGTAACGGCATAGGCGGCCGCTTCCCGTTCGGTCAACTGCCGCGACCACGCCACCCGGCGGGTGGTATCGGCTCCGGGTCCGTAATTGCGGAACTCTGCATAGCGGGCGGTCTGCTCATTGTCGGGATTCGACCAGTTGTGCCACCCGGCGGGGTTAATCGCAGCGGGAAGTTCGCACTCCATAAAAAGTGTCATACCGTAAGCCCTCCACGGGCGGCCGAGATACAGCGAGGTAACTTCTTCGGCGGCGGTGATGCGGCAATTCTTAAATATCAGCCCGTGGTCGATATTGCGCGGGGTACTTGCCGCCGTTATGTACGAATTGCTTTTACAGTGGATGGTACACCCTTCGAACCACGCGGTGGAGGGACCGAAAATAAAATCGGTCGTACCCTCTATGTAACAGTCGAGGAACGTCTGCCGGGCACCCTCGCGCCCGAGGAAAACCGTATCCTGATTACCGATAATGCGGCAGTTGCGCAATACCACCCTGTCCCCTTCTATATGCAGGGCCACGGCCTGCCCCACCCGGCCCGCTGTATTGGCCACGGTAAGGTTACGCACCTCGATGTCGTTACCTCCGATGAACATTGTAAATGTACGGAATGTACCCATACCGTTCAGCGAGGCATAGTCGTTGCAGGATATGACAACTCCTTCGGTACTTTCGCCTTCGAGTATCATATTACATTTGTAGGCAGGTACCACCAGCTTCTCGTTGTAGGTGCCGTTACGGATAAATATACGGGCCGGTTCGCCGGGCTTGAAATCCCTCACGGCATAGACCGCCTCCTGTATAGTGCGAAAATCACCGTCACCGCCCGCATCGACGGTAAATTCGACCCTCTGGCCGTAAACCGGCAGAAAAATAAACGAAAGTATAATGAGCAGCGGATATCTATACGTCATGGTAATCATTTTTTAAGTAAAGCGAAAGTAAGTAATTTACACCGTAAAGACAACCGCCTCTCGGGTATAACACCGGATAGTTTGAAAAAACGGTCGTAATTATTAACTTACACCGTTCAACCGATGGACTACCGTGCCGGTAGTCCGGCAGTAAAACCCGTAACCTTACCTCGTTATGAAATACACAACCTTCGTCCTCAGCGGAATTTTAGTTCTTTTGTGCGTACAATCCCATGCCCAGGTATCTTTCGGTCAGCCTGAGAAGGTCAATAAGAGTTGGCAGTTCACCCTCGACGACCCGGATGCCGAGCCGACCCGGTACCTTCGCGCACCGCGATGGGAGCAGGTCGACCTGCCGCACGACTGGAGCGTTCGCGGTCAGCTCAGCCCCACGCTGGCAAGCTGCACGGGCTGGCTTCCGGGCGGCGTAGGCACCTACCTGAAGACACTCGACATCCCCGCGGAAAAAGAGGGAGAGAAAGTCTATATCTATTTCGAGGGGGTATATAACCGCAGTAAGGTATGGCTGAACGGCCACCTGCTCGGGGAGAGACCCAACGGTTACGTCTCATTTATGTATGACATAACGCCATACGTAGAGTTCGGCGGTGAAAATACATTGAAGGTGGTGGTCGACCACAGCCGCAGCGCCGATTCGAGGTGGTACACAGGTTCCGGTATCTACCGCGACGTGTGGCTGGTCTATGCCGATCCGGTTCATATAGCACAGTGGGGGGTCTACGCCTACCCGACCGAAGCCACCCCCCATAAGGGTATACTCGATTATGAGACCGAAGTGGAGAATCATACCGGCAGTGTGGCCACCGTTACCGTCACCAGCGAACTGCTGGACAGGCACGGGAACCCGGTCGCATCAGGAACGGGGACGATGAGACTCCCCGCCCACGGGTCCAATACCGTCACCGGCCAGCTCAAAGTTGAGCGACCCGAATTGTGGAGTACCGACAGTCCGTATCTTTACACCCTGCGTACCACGGTAACCCGGGACGGCCGGGTAACCGACCGTACCGAGACCACCACCGGATTCCGGACCTTCACGTTCGACCCCGACCGGGGATTCGCACTCAACGGCGAATGGATGAAGGTTAAAGGGGTGTGTATACACCACGACGCCGGTGTGCTCGGCGCGGCCGTACCATGGCCAGTGTGGCACCGGCGGTTGTCGGCGCTAAAAGATCTGGGCTGCAACGCTATCCGCACAAGTCATAACCCGCAGGCTCCCGACCTCTACGCCCTGGCAGACCGGCTTGGCCTGCTGGTGCTGGACGAAGCGTTCGACGAGTGGGAGTACCCCAAACGCAAGTGGCTGGAGGGTTGGAATGTGGGTACCCCCGGGTTCGACGGGTCGTACGATTTCTTCGAAGAGTGGGGCGAGAGGGACTTGGCCGATATGGTCCGCCGCGACCGCAACCATATATCGATTTTCGCCTGGAGCATCGGCAACGAGGTGGATTACCCTAACGACCCCTACTCCCACCCGGTGCTTGGCGGCGACAGGGCCGACGGGTTCACGCAGGCCTCATACGGCGGTTATAACCCAGAAGCGCCGGACGCCAACCGGCTGGGCGATATAGCCCGCAGCCTCGCCACGGTGGTGAGGCGGTATGACACCACTCGTCCCGTAACTGCGGGTCTGGCCGGGGTTGCAATGTCGAACGAGACGGGGTACCCGGACGCCCTGGATATCGCCGGGTACAACTACACCGAGAACCGATACGTCACGGACCATGAAACGTACCCCGACCGGGTAATATACGGCAGCGAGAATCGCCACGACAAGGCGGCTTGGGACGCCGTGACCGGGAACGAACATATTTTCGGCCAGTTCCTCTGGACCGGCATCGACTACCTCGGCGAATCGTCCCGCTGGCCATCGCGCGGGTTCTACTCCGGCCTGCTCGACTTCGCCGGGAACATAAAGCCCCGCGGATACTTCCGCCAGTCTCTCTGGTCGGACGAGCCGATGGCCTATGTAGGCACATACCCGATTCCCATCCCGGGCGGCCCGGGGGTACCGATGCGGGACGCGTGGTCGGAGTACGAGGCTGCCGACGGCGCGCCGTTCGAGCGGACACCCTCGATGGACGCATGGCCGGTGTGGAACTACTGCGAAGGGCAGCCCGTCCGGGTTGTTTGCTACACCAACGGAGAGCAGGCCAAATTACTACTCAACGGTATGGAGGTAGGCGGGACCAAGCCCTACGACCCGCAGACCGGCATAATTTACTGGGACTTGCCGTTCCGGCCCGGGACTCTCGAGGCGGTGGCTATGGACGCGGACGGCCGGGAGACCGCCCGTAACGCTATAAGCACTTCCGGCCGTCCTCATAGCCTGGAAATTGAAAACGCCACCGGTTCGGGCGACATATGGCAGATAGTGCTCCAGGTTGTCGATTCCGACGGCATCCCGGTGATGCTCTCCGACGACGAGATAACCTGCAATATAACCGGTCAAGGACGCCTGTTAGGTCTCGAAGCTGGTAACAACACCGATATGGGCAACTATACCGACAACCGCCAGCGCACCTTCCACGGCCGCCTTGTGGCCTATGTCGAGACGGACGGCCCGACGGAGGTCACCTTCACCGCCCCGTGGCTGGAATCGGCCTCGGTTGAACTGGATACCGCCGGATTGAACCCGGAGATATAGCACCCTGCCACACCGGGTATGGCCCCCCGTCCCGTATCATCTGATCTGTAAATGCGACGCTCAAAAACTCCGGTGAAACCGCTCCGGGTTCCGGATTCCGTAAATAGCATAAAAACAAGCTTGCCGAACCCATGCCCCTGCCTGCGGGCAGGGGCGGTACCGACAGACGGTGCCAAACCGTACAGGGGCAGATAAAGGAAGGTATCCCGGCCCTCTCCACATTACTTTAATCGTTCCCGACCCCATATCAAGCTACCGGAAAAAATAAAAATAACCTTTATCGGGGAGCGGTAGTTCACAAAAAAAGCATTTTCTTTGCAGTGCAAAATCGAACATCTTTTCAAAAACCATTAATTATGGACGACGGCCCTTATAACAGTCGAACGAACGGGAATTATTAACACTTCCGTAAAGGGACGCCAAAGGTCTCCTTACGGATTCAAAAAAGTAGGGAGATGGAAAACAAAGAACTTGTTCTGCTCGTACGCGAGCTTATCGCAGAAAAAAACTGGAAACTCCTTAAAACGGAAATCAACCTCCTCGAGCCTTATCAGGCCGCGGCTATTATAGAAGAGCTGGAAGAGGGCGATGAAAAGGACGGCATACTCGTATTCCGTCTGCTGAACCGTGGCCTTGCCAAAGATACGTTCTCTTACCTGCCATACGAACTTCAGGAATATGTAATCGGGCAGCTGGCCGAGAACGGCAATAAACTGGCCGCCCTTCTGAACGACCTCGATCCGGACGACCGTACCGCCTTTTTCGAGGAGCTGCCCGGCAAGGTGAGCCAGCGCCTTATTCAGATGCTCTCGCCCACTGAGAGGAAGGTGGCCCTGAGCCTGCTCGGCTATCCCGAGGACAGTATCGGCCGCCATATGACCCCGGATTACGTCGCCGTCAAACCGCATTACACCATAGCGCAAGCCCTCGACCATATCCGCCGGTTCGCCAAGGATTCCGAAACCATAAACGTAATCTACGTTGTCGACCCGCAATGGAAATTGCTGGACGACCTTCGCATCCGCGACCTGATTCTGGCCTCGCCCGATACGCTCGTATCGGAGCTTATCGACAACCGGGTGGTATCGCTCAACGCCAACGACGACCAGGAGGTGGCTGTGGACGTCTTCAAGGAGACGGACCGCATCGCCCTTCCGGTGGTCGACTCGGACGGTACTATGCTCGGTATCGTCACGGTCGACGACATTATCGACATCGCCGACGAAGAGACCACCGAGGACTTCCAGAGGTTCGGTTCACTCAGCGGGGACGCCGTGGTGAACCCCCTCAAGGCTCGCGTCGGACTGCTTTACAGACAGCGTATAATATGGCTTATCGGGCTGGTATTTATGAATGTATTCTCCGGTGCGGTGCTCGCCAGCTACGAGGGGGTTATACAGGCGATGGTGTCGCTTGTGTTTTTCCTGCCGCTGCTTATCGACAGCGGGGGTAATGCCGGGTCGCAGTCCGCAACCCTGATGATACGCTCCATAGCTCTGGGCGACGTACAGATGAAGGACTGGATAAAACTGGTTGGTAAGGAGCTGGCCGTGTCGCTGCTGCTGGGTATAACCATGGCCATCGGGGTGTCGCTGATAGCCACCTTCCGGGCGCCGGACGTTATAGTGGTGGTCGCCATTACGATGGTGCTTATCGTTATGGCCGGGAGCCTTATCGGACTTATCCTGCCGTTTATCTTTATAAAACTGAAGCTCGACCCGGCCACGGCCTGCGCCCCGCTTATCACCTCCATTTCGGATATCACGGGGGTCTTTATCTACTTCTCGGTGGCGACTTGGTATTTCAGTTATATCTCCTGAAAAGTATTTCGGAACCTATAAGAACGCCGACCTGTTTATAAGGTCGGCGTCTGTTTTTAGGATTTTTTCACGGCATATCGTCAAGATACGGGGTAAACCCGGCAACGACACCTCTCCGCCCGTTTTGCCGGGAGGGAGACATCTTCCATATAATCCCCGTACTCCGACTCGCCATCCTTTCCGGAAAAGAAAATAAGTGTACGGACCGTACCGCCCGTGATATCGTAGACCGAAATAAAATGGTGCGTCTCATCTATAAAGACCGGACGGTCGTCACCACCGCCGACCTTATAGTAACTCCGCCAACCGGCAATAGCAAAAGTATCGTTGTCGAGCCAGAACGCCGCATTGGCCTGGGCGCCGGTTCCGAACCATTGGACTAATGTTATTAACTCCTCTTCCCGGTCTACGACGTAAATGTCCTGACTGTCGTCCCATATGGCATCTAATACCCCGTCCGGGTCGCACCCCCAGCAACACAAATCGACAAACCGCCTGCGGTCGGGCGAATAGTCCGGTCCGCAGAAATCGTCGCCCGAGTAGTATGAGTTAAAAGTATGATGGTACAGCGACCCGGAAGGGGCAATTTTCCGTATGTCGAACAGATCTTCACCCTCGTAAAGGGCCTTCTCGATATCGAGCCCATAGAAACCGAGCCAATCCTCCGCCACCACGGCAAGCCGTGCGACGACCTCCGCCGGGAGAGGACTCACCGCCACAGAGCTTAACTCACCGGACCCTTCCGGCAGCAAACTTACCGCCCGCCCGGGTAAAAATATAGCCAGCGCTGCCAGGAGAGCTGCCCGTGTCTTTTTTATCATTAGGGTATCTTTATAATCTCTGGGAAATACATTGAGCCGGATGGATATTTTTGAGGTCGGGTTGTATTGTTTGCCTGCCCTATTACAAGCACCTAACGCACCCCCATTTCCGCGCAGGCGGCAAATACGATGTCATCTGAACGAAGTAAAATAACTACAATTTATACAATGTAGCTCCTTTCACTTCGTTATGGATGATGGTTTTACCGGGACACTAATAACTTATCACCTACTCTACCGGTACGGCATCGTAAATAGTAAGAACCGTAGGGGCGGCTTCGAAGTCGGCCGAACGGGAACCGGACAGTTTGAAGTGCTCGGTCGAGAAGTGGTAATCGATGGCCGCCTGATCCTTCCACTGCTCGAAGTAGATAAATTTGGTCGTATCCGACGGATCCTGATAGAGCGTGTAACTGATACATCCCTCCTCGGCCCGCGACGCCTCGATAATCGGCTTTGTAAACTCGATGAACTCCTCCACCATTTCGGGCTTGATAGTCTTATGGGCCGTGATGATTTTTATTGCCGAGGGCGACGGCTCCGGCCGAGCGTCGGCAGGCTTTCCGGCGTTACCGCCGCATGAGGTTACGGCAAAACAGACGGAGAGTAGTCCACCCGCGAGCAGATTCTTTTTCAAAGTCATAATATTTCGGATTTGTTATACGATCTCAAAGGTAACTATTTAGAATTTTCCAGTCCTTGTTTAAGCGGCCACAACCTACCACCGGCGGGCCGCACGTCTGTAATGCAGACATATTTTAACGTTTGTATTAACAGGTACGTAATTACTTTAAAGGTAATATAAATTCGGTGTTCGCGGATACCGGACAGTAACTATTGCAGGCCCGGACTTTTTTTACTATTTTTATGACCATACATACCCCCTCCTAACCCAAACTAATAAGAGATTGTTTATGAAAAACCGACACAGTATTATCGCGGCACTGCTTGTGGCCGTATTCTTTATGCAGGGATGCGCCTCTATTTTTACTAAGAACTCCTATCCCGTAACCATTTCCAGCACCCCCGCAGGCGCGGAGGTGGAGATTTACAACAAGGAGAACCGGTTGATTTTCACCGGGCAGACCCCTGCAAATACCGTCCTGAATGCCAGCAACGGCTATATGTCGAAAGAAATCTACATACTAAAATTCCGTAAACCGGGTTACAAGGATTACGAGTATGTGCTGGAAAGCAAGCTCGAAGGCTGGTTTTTCGGCAATCTGGTGCTGGGCGGAATAATCGGGATGCTGATAGTGGACCCTTTGACCGGTTCGATGTATAAAGTGCCCGAAACAAGCATCATAGCCCCGTTGGTCGAAGACGGCCGCAGCGCGGAGAACGGCATACGAATAATGGAACTCGACCAGGTACCCGAGCACTTGCGGGCTGACCTGATTCTTATATCGGAATAGCGGATAATCGGTACCACAGTGAAAAAAGAAGCGGGAGCGGTCGGAGGGGGCGTTCCCGTTTCCTATTCCCCGGGGTCCACCTCAACCCGGGAACGTGTGAACAGCCCGGAGATAAACCCCAGGCCGTAACCCGTAAGCTGTACCAACGCGGCCGGTACCGCAAGCAGGCCCACGGTAAGGCTCTTATTGGAAACCGCCGAATCCACGAGTACGGCCAGCAGGTAAGCTCCCGGAAGCAGAAGCACCCACGGGGTCCATAACACCGCGGCACATATCACCCCTGCAAGGCCTGCTGTAAACACCGACGGCAGGAGATGCACCGCCTTAAGCGTACCTGGATGGAGCCGTGACAGCAATACCCGGGCACGGCCGAAATTGAATACCTGCCGGAAAAATTTCACCAGTCTCGTCCTGCGTTTATGATACACCCATGCCTCGGGGAACAGACGGCACGAGTACCCCTGCTCGAACAGCCGGGCACTCAGGTCTATATCCTCACCCACGCGCATGGTGGCAAAGCCGCCCACGCTCTCGAAAACCTCCCGGCTCACACCCATGTTGAAACTACGGGCGTAGAACCGGTCGAGACTCCGCACCGTATTTTTCCTGCCGCCGCGTATCCCGCCGGTGGTCAGGAAAGCGGTCATTGCGTAATTTATCGCCTTCTGTACCGCCGTAAACGAACCGTTCGCCCTGTCGGGTCCTCCCCATGCGTCGGCCGGACCGCGGTCCAGTTCCTCACCCACCCTGGAGAAATATCCTTCCGGGATAAGGCAGTCCGAGTCGAAGAATACCACGTACTGCCCCCCGGCCCGTTCCGCGCCGAAATTCCGGGTAAGGCCCGGGCCTGTATTTTTCTTATAAAAGTAGCGCAAATTGAGCCGCTCCATAAAGCCGGAGACGACGGCGTCGCACGGCTCGGACGAGCCGTCTTCCACGATGATAACTTCGAAGTCTCCGCCTTCCACACGGGTGAGGGTGTCTAGCAGTTCGCCGACTTCGTCCGGCCTGTTATAGACCGGAATCACGATAGAATAACGCATACAAGTTTCGATAGGTTAATACAAAGTTAGCCTTTTCCACCGACAATCAATCGGATGCGACCGATTTAGACACATTAGTAACTATTCCCGCCATACGGTTACCCGGGCGGTAATAATCGGCGCCGGGTTGTCGTTATATATCAGATAATACCACAATATGAACGAGACCGATTGTATATATGAACGGCCTCCATCATACCGCCAACCGCAAAGTAGGAAAATTGAGAACTGATTTTACTAACTTTGTTTGGTTTCCGAAAATTACGAGGCCGTGAAAAAAGGACTTTTATATCTTATATTTCTCATTATCACACCATTGATAACGCAGGCCCAGCGGCGAGACAGGCAGGGTAATTACCTTGCCCGCACGGAGGTAATCGGCACGGATACGGTGATGGTGGTGGACCTCGCACCCGTTTACAAGTTCCGGCGCCCCATCGACGCCCGCCGTTACGAGCGGCTTATCCGCAACGTAAAGCTCGTTTACCCCATAGCGGTGGAGGCCCATCGAAGGCTGCAGGCGATGGAGGACGAGATGCTGACCTTCGCCACCCAGCGCGAACAGCGCGAATATATGAAGCGGATGGAGCAGGAAATCAAACGGGAATACGAACCGGTCCTGCGCAGGATGACCCTCTCACAGGGTAAAATCCTGATAAAGCTTATCGACCGGGAGACATCCAACACCTCCTACGAGCTGGTCCGCGAGCTGCGCGGCGGCTTCCGCGCGGTATTCTGGCAAGGCATCGCCCGGCTGTTCGGGGCCAACCTCAAGGACGCGTACGACCCCGACGGCGATGACCGCATGATAGAGCAAATAATCATACTCTATGAGGCGGGAGTAATCTGAACCGGCTCGTATTTGGACGGACGCTCAGATTTTAACCCCCGTGACGAGCAGGTTAGCCCGTTATCCTGCAATCGCACGTTTCCCACTCTCGCCAGGAGAATAATGGGTGGATAAAATCCGGACAGATTGTAATTAAAAAGCGGTCTGCTTCGCAGGCGTGCGGGCCACTTGTGATTGGGTGGCGGGCCGCTAAAAATAAATAGTGCAAATGTAGTAGTTACCTGCAATAAAAAAGGGATACCTCTATCGGTATCCCTTCCTTTATAAGATTTTGATAACTCTACCTCTTCTTCTTATTCTTGGGCTGTTGTTGTGCCTGTGCCTGTTGCTGCTGGGCTTTCAGCATCTCCTCATAACGGGCCTGCCATTTGGATTTCTTTTTGGGAGCCTTCTTTGCGTTCTCCTTCATCCGGGCGTGGAGCTTATCGTCATTGACGATATACCGGAACCCGTAAGTCTGCGCGAGGGTTATCAGTGTCGAGAGTGTGTAATAGTAACTCAACCCGCTGGCGTAGTTGTTGAACCAGAACATCATCATTACGGGCATCATGTAGAGCATCATGAACTTCATGCCGCCCATCTGCGGGGTAGCCGTCGCCTGCTGTGACAGGTTTATCCGCGAGGTGAGGTACATCATAAAGGCCATCAGCAGTGTAAACAGGCTGACATGGTCGCCATAGAACGGGATATTGAACGGCAGGTTCAGAATACTGTCGTACGACGAGAGGTCCGTAGCCCAAAGGAACGGCTCGCCCCTCAGCTCTATTGAAGAGGGGAAGAACCGGAACAGCGCGAATAGTATCGGCAGCTGCAACAGCATCGGCAGGCACCCGCCCATCGGGCTTACTCCGGCTTTCTTATACATCTCCATCACTGCCTGCTGCTTTTTCATCGCGTCCTCCTGCTTGGGATAACGGGCGTTTATCTCCTCCATTTCCGGCTTCAGGAGCCTCATTTTGGCCTGCGACAGGTAGGATTTATATGTGAACGGCAGCAGCAATACTTTTATAAACAGCGTGAGTAGCAGTATAATAAGTCCGTAGCTGCCTATGTAACTACCGAAGAAATTGAATACCGGAATCACAATCCAGCGGTTCACCCACCTCACCCATTTCGGGCCCAGCGGAACGAGGCGTTCCATCTGGTTGTCGTACTGTTTGAGGATGGTATACTTGTTCGGGCCGTAATAGAATCGGAACGCGTAGTCGCTCTCCAGCTTGTTGAACGGCACGGCAATCGAGGCCGTATATTTCTTCAGGTTACCGCTTCCCGGTACGAAGGTTTCGTACCGAACCGCGGCGTTTTCAAAGTGGGTGTCGGCAATGAAGATCGACGAGAAGAACTGCTGTTTGAAGGCAATCCACTGCAACCTGCTGTTTAGATTCTTCTCCTTGGTCGATTTCGACTGCCCGAGGTCCTCCACCGACTTGTCGCCCGGATAGCGGTAGGCGATGTAGGAGTACATGTTCTCGTTGTCGAAGCCCTTTTCGTTCTGCGGCGCCACGCTGTGCCAGTTCACCAGCACGTCGTACTGCTCGGCCAATATATCCCGCATATTCAGGAACCGGACGTTGAAGTCCACCATATATTCGCCGTCCCTCAGCGTATAGATATATTCCACGCACATACCGTCCTCCACCGGCAGGCGGAATGATATCGAGTTACTCCCGGGAACCGTCCCTTCGGAAGCCTCGGTAAAATAGTAGTCTGCAGTATTGACCTGAAAATTATTGAATCCCCGAAGTATGTAGAAACTCAGGTCGAACCCCGCCGTACCCGGCGCTATGAGCGATACCGGGTCCCCGTCGTAACGGTCGTACTCCTTGAGCGTCACTCCCGTAACCATTGCCCCCTTATTCGAAAGGGTTATCCTCACGAGGTCGTTCTCGAGCGTGTATTCTGTTTCCCGGCCGTGCTGTGCGTTATACAGCCCCTCGCCGAGGAATTTCATCCGTAACGAATCGGCCGATTCCCCGTCGGTCCCCGCCTCTATAATACCGTCCTCGAAACTCTCCTGAGTCAGTCCCGGCACGTCGGCTATCCTCTCTTGTGCCAGCGCAATCGAGTCCCATATGGCTTTTTCGCGCTGATATTCCGCTGCCTGCTTCGAATTATACCATGTGAATCCGAAGAAAATCACCAGTATAAGCAGTAATCCCGTTGTTGTATTCTTATCCATCTTATTCATTCGATTGCGGCGGGACAGGTGGCGTCCCCCGCAAAGCTGTTTATTTAAGTTTCCGTCAGGTAAGTGTAAACGCTCCTGTGAAGCGTTTTGTTGTGTCCGTTTCCGGTAGTTATACGTGAGGGTCCGGTTTTTTTAGTTGGCGCAATGTATGGTACCTGTGAGTGGTCGGCCGACTCCGGGTTACTTCCGGGTAGAATCCGGCGGCCCTCCGCCCACGGTTATTCACATTTGCCGCAATGTGAGATAGCCGCCCTTACGAACGACACGAACAGCGGGTGGGGGTTAGTCACCGTACTTTTGTACTCCGGGTGGAACTGTACTCCCACGAACCAGGGGTGTCCCCCCACCTCCACGGCTTCCACCAGACTGGTGTCCGGGTTGACGCCCACCGGCTTCATCCCGCAAGCCTCGAACTGCTCGGTGTACCGGTTATTGAACTCGTAACGGTGGCGGTGGCGCTCCATAATCTGGTCAGTCCCGTATGCCTTATGAATGAGTGTACCTTTTGTAAGCTGGCATGGGTATGCCCCCAGCCGCATGGTCCCCCCCTTCTCGGTCACCCCCTTCTGGTCCTCCATAAGGTCTATTACCGGGTTGCCGGTACTTCCCATCTCGGTGGAGTTGGCGTCGGCCAGGCCCAACACGTTACGGGCAAATTCGATAACGGCACACTGCATACCGAGACAGATTCCGAGGAACGGCACGCCGTTCTCTCTGGCAAACCTTACGGCCGATATCTTCCCTTCGATACCCCTGTGGCCGAAGCCGGGAGCTACCAGTATTCCGCACATACCCTTCAGTGATTTCTCGATAGTCGCCTCGTTGAGCTTCTCGGAGTTGACATAGTGCAGTTTTACCTTTACATGGTTGGTCGCACCGGCATGCACGAACGACTCTACGATACTTTTATAAGCATCCGGCAGTTCGGTATATTTACCCACAAGTGCTATATCTATGGTATTCTCCGGGTTCTTCACCTTCTCTACGAACTCGGTCCATTGCCTTAGATCCGGCTCTTTATCGCAGGGCAGGTTGAGCTTTTTAAGCGTCACCTCGTCGAATTTCTGCTCCCGCATCTTTAGCGGCACCTCGTAAATAGTCGGTACGTCGATGGACTGCAGCACGGCATCCGCATCGACGTTGCAGAACAGGGCCACCTTACGGCGCAGGTCGGCCGAGAGGTTTTTCTCGGTCCTAAGCACCAGTATATCCGGCTGCAACCCGTTCTCCAGCATCATCTTTACCGAGTGCTGGGTGGGCTTTGTCTTCAGCTCGCCCGAGGCCGAGAGGTACGGTATCAGGGTCAGGTGTACGATGGCGGTATCCCGGTCCCCTAATTCGTAACGTAGCTGCCGGACCGCCTCTATGTAAGGCAGCGACTCGATATCCCCCACAGTACCGCCTATCTCGATGATTATCACGTCGTACTGCTTTTTCGAACCGAGCAGTTTTATCCTCCGCTTAATCTCGTCCGTAATATGGGGAATGACCTGCACCGTCTTGCCCAAATACTCGCCGCGGCGCTCCTTGTTGATAACGCTCTGGTAGATACGGCCCGTGGTGACGTTGTTGGCCTTGGTAGTCTGGATGGAGGTAAACCGCTCGTAGTGACCCAGGTCGAGGTCCGTCTCCGCTCCATCCTCCGTTACGTAACACTCTCCGTGCTCGTAAGGGTTAAGAGTCCCCGGGTCGACATTGATATATGGGTCCAGTTTCTGTATCGTCACGCTGTAACCGCGTGCCTGTAGCAGCTTTGCAAGCGATGAGGAGATGATACCCTTGCCCAATGAAGATGCCACCCCACCCGTAACGAAAATGTACTTGGGGCGGCTTTTGGTATTGACTGACATATATGCTATCCTGTTACTTTGTTGGCTATTATTCCTCGCTGTCGATAAGGTTTATCTTCTCGATAGTGGCTGTCATCTCCTCACGGGTGCGCTCTATCTTCTCCTTGACGTCACGAATCATCGACTCGGCATTTTTCGAATTGGCGAAGAATCCTATATTGTTCTCCAGCAGTGCAATTTCCGACTCCAACTGTTTTACCTTGTTATAGAGCCTGTCGCGCTCGAAACGCAGGCGCTTGTCGCCGCTGGTTTTCATATTGCGTACCTTGTCCTTGAACCGGTCCATCCGCACGGTCTGCCCGCTTCCCCTAAGGGTCGAGAATGCCTGGTCCATTACGGCCTTGTACTGTTTCTGAACCGAGTCCTTCTGCTTAATGGGCACGAAACCTATCTCGCTCCACCGCCGTTGGAACTCCTTTATCATTTCGAACCCGCCCGACCCGATGTCGGCCGCTGCAATCTCTTCCAGCAGCTCCCGTTTCAGGCGCAGGTTCTCGTCCTGTTCGGCATCCTTCGAGGCGAAATGCTGCGATTTGCAGCCGAAGAAGTGGTCGCAAGCCGCCCTGAAGCGCTTCCATACCGCGTCTGAATGCCTTCTGGCCACCGGCCCCACCTCTTTCCACTTCTTCTGTAAGGCTATCAGCTCGTCGGTTGTCTTTTTCCACTCGTCGCTGTCCTTAATCGCTTCGGCGGCCTCGCAAAGTTCGTTTTTGAGTTGGAGGTTATGCTCCATCTCTACTTTTATCTGCTGGTAAAACACCCTCTTCTGTTCGAAGAACCGGTCACATGCGTTACGGAACCGCTCGTATATCCGGGCGTTATCCCTCTTGGGTGCAAACCCGATGGTTTTCCACACCTTCTGTATCTCCAGCAACTGGTCCGAAGCCTTGTTCCACTCCTTACGGGTGGTCCAGACACCGGCCGCAAGCTCCTCGGTACGTTTGCAAAGTTCGGTTTTCAGGTCGAGGTTGCGTTTCTGCTCGTCCTTCTGACGGTCGAAGTATTCCTGATGCTGTTTGTTAATGCGCGAACTGGCCTCGCGGAACCTATCCCAGAGCGACTCCTTGTATTCGTTGGAAACGGGACCGATCTCCCTCCACTGCTCATGGAGCTTTTGCAGCCTGTGGAAACTGTTTATAACCGACGGTTCGAGCAACAGCGCTTCGGCTTCCTCGCAGAGGGCCAGTTTGGCCTCATAATTCTTTCGGAGGTCGAGGTCGCGCAGCTCCTTGTTTATTTTTATATAACTGTAAAAATTCTCAACATGGTGGTTATACGTGTCCCACAGGTCCTTGACGTTGGCTTGCGGCACGGGTCCCGCATCCCTCCACCGCCGCTGCAACTCCCGGAAGGTATTGAATGTGTTCCCGAGGGTTTCGCTGCTGTTAACCAGCTCCTTCAGGTCTTCGATAACTTTCAATTTGACTTGCAGATTGTCCTCCTTGTTCCTGTCCAACCGGGCGATAAATTCATCCCGGCGCCTGCGGTACTCGGCGAACAGGTCCTTGAGGCGCTCCTCGCCGTTATCGGTCGGCGGGGCGAAATCTTCCGGCTCACCGCCCGCTTCCATATATTTCTGCCGAAGTTCGTCATGCTCGGCCCGAAGCAATTTATAGAAAGCCACCTTTATAGCTTCTACTTCCCTCCGGATGGTCTGCACAGGCTTCTCTGCAAGCAGCACGGCGAAAATATCGAGCAACTGCGCCCGCGACTTCCCGGCCGGATCGAAAGTCACCACGCCCGACGCACCCTCGTGGGCCAGCTCGCTCTCCTGCTCCTCGCCCAGGTCGAACTCCGGCTTTTCGGCCGCCAGCCTATCCAGCTCGGCTTCCTCGTCCGAGAAATCGACTTTTTCCGTCTCCGGTTCGCCCGCCGCTTTTGCGGGGGCTTCCGCACGGGAGGTTTCCTTCGCTACCGGAGTCTTAACGGCCGCTGTTTCCGGTTGGGCCACCGGCTCCATAGCATCTTCAATTGCAGGTCCGGATTCGGGCATCGGCTCCGCGATGGGTTCCGGACCGGTTGATTCCGGTTCGGTCCTATCTTCCGGTATCTGTCCGGCTGTCTTGACCTCTGCCGGGATTATCGTTTCGGCTGCCTGTTCCGATTCGTTTTTATCCACCGCCTCCGTGTCACCCTCCATTTCAGGTCCGGATTCTGTCACCGGCTCCGCGGTGGCTTCCGGACCGGTTGGTATTACGCCCTCCGGAGCACTCGATTCTGCCGCTTCGGTGGCAGTAATAGGTCCTGCCATCTTTTCCGACTCGGATATCTCTACCGCTTCGTGAGTTTCTTTAACCGCGGTTTTTGCATCGGGTATTCCTCCCGCTTCCGGGTCGCCCTGTGCCGGAGTTTCCGCCAAAGCCGCGACCGTATTTGTTTCCGGCGATTCTCCCCCTGCGGCATCATCACTGGCCGCCTGAGTTTCAGCCGCCAAGGGTATAATTTCCGTGCCCTGCTCCGTAGCGGGCCGGGTGTCGCTTTCCGGTCCGATAGGCTCCGGAGCGGTCCCTGCCGCTTCTGTATCCCCAACTGTCACCTCTTCCGGCTCCACTATATCATCCCCCGTAACAACCCCGGCCGCCTCACCGGGCGTCTCCCCCTCACCGTTTGCCTTGTCTCGGTATTCGGCGACCGTATCGGCCACCGCCGCATCGTCGCCGATATCGCCAGTAACTATCACACCGGCGCCGTCCGCAACTTCCGCGGTATCATCTGCAAGAGCCTCGGTTGCGGTTATATTTTCCATGGTATTTTCCACCGCCGCGCTGCCGTGCGCGCCTGCGGTCGAACCGGTCTGTTCACCGGGAACAGTGGGGGTGGGTTTCTCGGTAGCCATCTTTGGTAAATTTTACATCCCTGCACATTATACAGGTAAGCTACAAATGTATTGCATTTTTCACAATTCCCATCAGCCCCGACCATATTTTTCACCCGAAAACCGACCGTGAACCGGCCTTCAGGATAACATGTAAAAATATTCTTTATTTACTTCGGGGTGACAATTAAAATCCAATGTTCTTTTAAACATCACTAAAAAAA
>JAJBVT010000081.1 GCA_020859685.1 Rikenellaceae bacterium | reverse complement strand
TATATCTTATGGTATAACAACGGATTCTTTACCGGCGTGTCGGGATAACAGGATTACTTCCCGTTGTTTATAATTGTCAGCCGATATCCTTGCTGTGGGTGGTATTGACAAACAGGATATCCCCCGCCCCGCGGAACTCGTCGAAAAACCGCTCCGGTTCGCTGCGCAGGATATCTTCATGGAACCCGATTATGGTGAGGGCGGCGTTCTGCGAATAGACGTCCACCAGCTCGCTCATACGCGAGTATTCGGGCATCGTGACTATTTCGATATTGGCAAGGGTTATAGGCAGGCGTCCTGCGGCTATGCGCTGCTCGAGATCCTTTTTGACTTCCGTAAGGTCGCCCCGGCGGCTGGTTATGAAAATCCTGATATGGCTCTTCTTCCAGAACGGGTGCGAAATTATGATGTACCCCAGAAGAATCATAAAATTAGTGTTCTGCTCGTCGGTTTCGCTTATCCAGACATGTATTCCGTCCTCCGGGATTATCTTGTTGGCGCAGACCGAGAATATACAGACGTCGTAGTCTCCCGCTTTAACCATCCGCACGTTATCCATAATGCGAGAGAGTTCTTCGGGTTGGTAACGGCCGTACTCGAACACCACCATATTGTTCTCCATCCCCGATATGGGCGGAGACTGGATGGCCTGCGCGATGGCCGAGGTATAGGAGGGCGAGACCATCGTATCGATATAGAGCGAATTGTTTTGCCCCTTTTGCAATTCGAGAATATCCTTCAAAACCGCCGTTGCCTGCTCGTGACTCTGGCGGCCGTAATACCCTTCTATAAAATGTATATAGGTCCCGAACCCGTGCTGGTAACTGAGCCACTTCATCAGGTCGAGAACCTTCTCGCGCTCGAAGGTGTGCGAAGATATACAAATCGAGGCGGGACGCCACTCCCCGTCCTCCATATTGGCGCGGTTGTTCTGCATAAAGACATGAAGGCGGCGGCTGAGTTGGAAAATCGCACCTTTGAATATATCCACGAGACCCTTCTGGTCCTTATTGGTATGCTCTATCAGCAGGTAAACCGCAAGCAGGAAGAGGTAAGAAATAAACGTGTAGACCGGATTTATCATAAACATAACCCATACCGAGAGCAGGAAACCGGCAAGGGAGATATACCACCTCGACCGGAATCTCGGCCGGTAGGACGGCGGCGAACCGAAATGGTTGAGGAACGAGCTGAGACAAAGCGTACCGTAGGTTATCAGGAAGAACATGGAGATAATCTCCGCCACCGAGTTGACGCTTCCCATCAGCACGAACACCAGCGCGATTATAAACGAGATGAGCGAGGCGTTGTGCGGTTCGCGGTTCTTGCCGCGTCCGCGGGCGAAAAATGCGTTTACCCTCTTTATGGGGAAGGTGCCGTCCATCGAAATCGCCTGCAACGTTCGCGGTGCTACGAGCATGGCTCCGATTGCGGACGAGGAGGTACTTGCCGCAAGGCCCAGCGGGATTACAAGCGAACCGTAGAGGGCTATCTTCGACATCACCATCTGGTTGCCTATCAGTTCGGCCTGCGGCGCGGAGACTGCCATCTTCCAGACCACCAGTACATAGACCACGAGCCCGGTAAGGGTGCCGAGCATCGTACCGAGCGGAATGGCCCTGCCCGGATTGCGCAAATCGCCGCTAAGGCCCACCCCCGCTGTCATACCCGTAAATGCCGGGAAACAGATGGCGAACAGCACGAAGAACTGCTCCCGGTTGAAGAACCCGAAATTATCTATCGGCAGGACCGTATACGCCTCTGGGTCGCCCTCGAGCGGGACGGCGACCTCCAACGGCTTTCCGAGGAAAAACATGAGCAGCGACACGCCCAGAAGAACGGTAACCACATAGAGCATCTTCACTCCCGACCCCGACCCCTGATTAAGTATAACGAATGCCAAAGCCAGAAATGTGGGCACACTGATAAACTGCCGCGGCAGTTCGAAGCCGAACCGTGCGGACCACCAGTCGAACAGCGGGTAGAACGATTCGGCGAAGGCGATGGTATAGAACGCTATGCTGATAGCCTGAGCGAGAAACAGCGTCAGACCGATAGTCGAACCTATCTTCAGGCCGAAAGAGCGAGAGATTATAAAATACTCCCCGCCGCCCTCCACCCGGGTATTGGTGGCAAGTTCCGATATGGAAAGTGCCGTTGGAATGGTGATCAGGTGTCCGACAACGATAATGGCTATGGCGCCCCAGAAGCCGAGCACGCCCGTGGCGTAACCCAGCCGCAGAAACAGAATCGCTCCGAGGATGGACGATATGGAGGTGAAATACACCGGCGCCATCCCGAATTTACCCTGTGTCGTGCCCGCTCCGCTGGCTTCCATTCTACCGTTTTTGGGTTTGACGGCCCGCGTAGGGACCGGTAAGTATACAAAGTTAGCCATTTATTTTATTTTCGGATGGTGGTATTGCTACGAGAAACTTTTCAGAAACCAGACGGTGCGTGCGGAAAATGCTTTTGTATGCTCCGTAAATCCGGCAACGGGACAGAGCGGTATCGTGTGGCTGTTAACGATTAACCCACCTTTACCCTGGTAAACGGGCAGTCCAAACAGTTAAACGGGGGTTATGAGTACACTCAAACCGTGACTGGAAGATACGGCGGATTTATTACTTTTGTTTTTCTAATCCACCACCGTAACGGCTATGGTCCGCAAAAACCGCAAATCGCTCACATTTCAGGACGCCGTAAAGGCTTCGAAAACATACTTCTCGACGATGGCAAAGCCGGTCGGGTCGCTCTGCAACCTCGATTGCAGCTACTGCTACTACCTCGATAAGGCGGACCTTTACGGTGGCCGACAGCCCGTGATGGACGACCGCCTGCTGGAGGAGTACGTGCGCCAGTACATCGAGACGAACGATGCGCCGGAGGTGGTGTTCAATTGGCACGGCGGGGAACCGCTGATTGCCGGTATCCCGTTCTACGAGAAGGCCGTACGGTTCCAAAAGAAGTATGCCGGCGGTAAGAGCGTGGCGAACAATATTCAGACAAACGGGATACTGGTCGACGAGAAGTGGTGCGGGTTTTTCCGTGACAACGCATTTCTTGTCGGGGTGTCGATTGACGGTCCGCGGGATATTCACGACGCGTTCCGCACCGATAAGGGCGGGAGGCCCACCTTCGACCGGGTGGTAGAGGCTGTGGGCATGCTGACCAGCGCCGGTGTGGAGTTAAACACCCTCACCACCGTAAACCGGCTCGGCGAGGGGCGCGGGGCCGAGGTGTACAGGTTCCTGAAAAAAATCGGCAGCAGGTTTATGCAGTTCCTCCCGGTGGTGGAATATGTTCGTGACGTACCGGGCAGCGACCGGCCGGTAATCGTACCGCCCCGCAGCGAGGGGGCCCGGCCCGCTCCGTGGTCGGTCTCGGCCGAAGGGTTCGGCCGTTTTATGAACGACGTTTTCGACGAGTGGGTGGTTCGGGACGTGGGAAGTTACTACGTGCAGTTGTTCGACGTGCTGCTGGCGCAGTGGGCCGGTGAGCCGCCCGCGCTTTGCAGTTTCGCCGAAACGTGCGGCGACGCTCTGGTGGTGGAACATAACGGCGATATCTATTGCTGCGACCACTTCGTCTACCCGGAGTACCGGTTAGGCAACCTTGCCGATACCACGCTGGCGGCGGCCAAGCGGTCGCAGAAAAATTTCGGTTTCGGGCTCGGTAAGCGGGAGAGCCTGCCGCCGGAGTGTATGCGGTGCGGGTGGTATTTCGCCTGCCGGGGCGAGTGTCCCAAGCACCGGTTCGATGCCGCTTCGGACGGTAGCCCGGGAATGAACGCATTGTGCGCGGGTTACAAAAAGATTTTCAGCCATGTAGACCCGTACATGAAATTTATGGCCGACCTGCTGACCCGCCGACAGCCCCCCGCATTCGTGATGCCCTTCGCAAGGCAGAGAATGGGGTTGTTTTGAATTAGCGCGACACGGGTGTGTGGGGACGGTCCGGGGAGGGCATGATAAGAAAAGATTCTTCACTCCGTTCAGAATGACGTTTTTTGATTTTTAGGGTTCAGCCCGCCGACAGACTCCCGCATTCGTGATGTCCTTCGCCAAGCAGAGGATGGGGTAGTATTACACCGGACAACCGCACGGTGGGGACGGGTTCCGTGGAAGGATAAATACCTACGAACAGATACTTTTGCCGACGCTCGGAAATGACACTGCATATTTAATTTCAAAATATACTTTCCATAATGAAAAAGGTAATTTTATATTCCATCATCCTGCCGCTTCTGCTTGCCGGATGCCGTAGGAACGGGACTGATTCGAATGGCTCTCTGGACCTGTCGTCCGTGGATGCCTTCTACGAGACGGTCGCGCTGATTAAATCGGGTGAAGTACCGACTCCCGAACAGTGGGATGCCCTCTACAAAACCAAAGGTTACGGTGTATTCCTCAACACCGAGGAGTTACGCCGGGCGCATCGGGATGCCATGCTGCTCACCTTCGACCCATCGAGGACGGGACAACGAGATTCTATGCTGGCTCTTACGGGCGGGGAGGTCTATACAAGCCAATATAATTACACGACCCGGATGACGTTGGAAAATTTTATGGATATGCAGGACCACTGGGACGAACTGGCCGAATTCCGCGAGGGCTACGATTTCACGCCGTTCTATCCGGAAGCCGTGGCCCGGCTCGCTCAATTCCTCGCCGTACCGGAATCCGAAGTGGAAGGCGTTGCGGATATCAGTCTGCTCTGTTACGAATACGACGCCCACAGCCGAGGCGATAATATCACGATGGACTTCAATATGTTCTTCCGGCAAACCCCGGAAGAGAACACCGGTTTCATGGCCCATGAAATGTTCCACTCTTACCGCAACCGGATTCAGGGCGAGGAGTACCGTGAGTGGCTCTACTCCGACGCTTTTTTATTCGCAATCGACAGGGCGGCCGACGAAGGCATCGCGGACCTGATCGATAAGCCGGATGACGTTCCGGCCTATTTCCGCTCCAAAGGATTCGCCGAGGTGCTTGTCGAAATATACGAAACCGCCTACCCGGCGACCCCCGACCTGCTCGCAAGGCTCGACAGCCTTACTACTGCCCATGCGGACGACGCCCTATCGGCGGAGGACTTTCAGAATGCCCTTAGGGGCTATTTCGTTATGGGCGGCCATCCCAACGGACTTTATATGGCCCGCGTCGTTGAGCGCGCCGGTCTCAGGGACGAGCTAATCTCCGGTTTTACCTCACCCTTCGAATTCTTTCGGATATACAATCGCGCCGCAAAAGGTGCGGGCGAGTACGTTTTCAGCGACACCTTTCTCCGTTATCTCGACACCCGCGAGGCCGCGGGACCTCACCTTTACCCATTGACCCGGGAAGTGAATCAGTGAGTTTATAATCCGATGAATAAGCGGTCATTCTTCACTACGGATTGAATGACATTTATCCGGCGTGCCGACGCCCGCGGCGGGACCCTTCGACAGGGTCCCGTTCTTTGTTTATATACTCCACCACCGGTTGCCCGAATTGCCGCCCACGGGGATTCCTGCCCGGCACGGCCGTGTAAAATAAGGCATCATCATTGTATAACTCCGGACATCGGACAAAATCAAACTCAAAGGATATGAATTTAAAATTGTCTATTCTGACACTTCTGGCCGTGGTCACCTTCACGGCCTGCTCCAAGAACAAAACCGGACGGGACGGAGTAGAGGGTGTGCCTACCTACGTCAATTTTTACATCGCCTTGCCCGGTGTGGCTACCCGTGCACTACCCGAAGACTATAACGAGGACGGCAGGTACGACGGCAACGATTACGTACAGACCCTCGATATCTACATGCGGTCGGCCGACGGCACCATCGAGGCAAAACGTTTTACGGGTACCGACATCTCATCGGACGGCAGCTATGTCGCGCCCAGCCAGCCGTTCCGCACCACGTCGGGGTATAAAACGGTATATATCGTTCTGAACGACCCCGACGACCTGCGCACCACCATCACCTCCGAGGAACAACTGGTCTCGACCGACAACCTCGCCCGCACATATACGAACAGCAACGGCGTTGTTTACGATATGATAACCATGACCGGCAAGAGCGACGAGATCTATATCGACCCCGACATACCGGTACAGGACGTTTCACTCGGAACAAATACGATAGAAATTTCGGTGGAAAGGGTCGCGGCAAAAGTTATCGTGACCACAAACGCATCGCCCAACCTTTATGACGAGGACGGGACCTTGCTCGGCACGGTATCGAACGTCACCTACTCGGTTGCCCAGGGTACGAACCAGATCTATTGGATAGCCCAGCCGGATTACGTCTCTTACGCGTACGATTATGTTCCTGTGCTGGGAGACTATTACGGTGTTGCGGACCAGTACTACGACTATTCCGACCTGTCGACCCCCTCGGCCGTACAGATTCTTCCCACGGCGAGCGACGGTTACAAGGCTCTTCAGGGTAAATACGTATTCGAGAACACACATGCGTACGGCAGCACCAACTCGACGACCGATTACCGTAAAGGTAACACGGCCTATGTATTGGTGAGGGCGCACTTCACCCCGACCGCTTCCGCAATCGCGGACGGAGGAACGCTCACCAACGGCACATTCTACGTAGGGCAGACCGACGGATTGATTTATTCGTCCAAAGCGGCGGCGCAGGCGGCGGTAACAAATCAGAAAGTAGCCGTCTATACCGGGGGTAAAATGCTCAATTACGCGTGGCTAAATCCGGACGATATCGATGAACCGTTAAATTCGCCGGTAGTCCGGAACAATATCTACCATATAAATATAACCGGCTACTCGCGTCTCGGGTACAACTGGAACCCGCTCTACCCCGAAGACCCGGATACTAATAACCCGTCGAACCCCGATCCGAAACCGGGCAACACCGACGAACCGGACAGCCCTATCGATCCGATAGACCCGCTTACTCCGGAAGAGACCTATATGTCGGTGGAAGTTACCGTACAGGATTGGTGGGTACACTCATATAATATCCAATTCTAAACCGGGACCATAATTGTCCGGCAGGCCGGTGAAGCTGAGAACATTCCTGAGCGGCGATGAGAGCAGGGCCCAAAAGAAGCCCGGAACGGCTTTTGAGCGGCCCGGAGCAAAAGGAGCCGAGAGCAGTTCTCCAGCGGCCCCGAAAGAATGGCAACACAAAGCCACAAGCGGCCCCGGTGGCCGGTAGGAGGACAATAACCGGGTAACGGTTGAAACCATACGATATGGACAAATATTTCAAAGCCATCCTGATGGTGGGCATACTGGCGGTCGTAGTTACGGCCGGGTGTGTGAACCAGTCGCCCGGCACGGATTCGTGCACAGGAACGGTCGAGGTATCCTTCTTTTCCCGCACCCGGTGCCAGACGGAGACGGGGTATCCGGGCGTGGTAACCGACCTGCTCGTATGTGTATTCGATGCGGAGGGAGTTCTGGCGGACTACCGTAACGTAGCCGCGGCGCACATCGACGAGGAGTACACGCAAACCTTCGAACTCGGCGAGGGCCTCTATTCCGTAACTGCATGGAGCGGGCTGGACGACACAGTTTTCGATATATCCACCCTCGAAACCGGAATAACTACCCGGAACGATCTGCTGTTCCGCATCCGGCGCGACGACTACACTGCCGTCGGTACGGAGGGTGTAACGGTACTGCAGGGCGAAGGCGGGGCTTTCTATATCGACTCAGACGCGGAGGAACCCGCTGCCGCATCGGTAAATATGCTGGAGGTGACCAACCGTGTGTCGGTATCCGTTTCGGGCCTGCCGTCCGGCCCTGACCGCTTCGCGGTTACCATCGAGGCCGCCGACGGCTCGATGAACCTCGACGGCACGGTCGCCGCGGACGAGACCCTCGTTTTCGAGCCGTGGTATACGACAGGCGACCCGGGCCGGGTGGTCTCCGACTTCACTCTTCTGAAACTTGAGACCGGTCATACTTACGAAATAGTCATAACCGACACCTCCGACGGGACGGAACTTTTCCGCGGCAGTCTTTTGGGCACTCTTATACTTAAAAACCCGGAGGTGGACCTCCTTTGCGACCATGACTTTGTGATAGAGTTTACCGCCGAGGACCAGTGTGCCTGCGGAACCTACGTTATCGCCAAAATATGGGTAAACGACTGGTTGGTCCACAGTTATTCAACCGAATTTTAGCATGCGAAATATCTGTAAAGCAATAATCAATGGTTTAACCGCCTGCCCGTTCCGGGCCGCATGTACGCTGGCCGTGGCATTGCTTGTTATCTCCTGCGGCGGCGATACCGCCGGGGGCGACGGAGACGGGGGCGATGCGCTTCTATCCCTGACGGTAAGTGCCGCATCGCGCAGTATCAACGAGGATACGGAGCTTTGGGAGGACCGCGTGGACGAGCTTCGGATGCTCGTCTTCGACCCGGACGACGGGAGCGTGGTACTGAACCAGAAGCTCTATTTTCCCGACGGTTTCGACCGGCAGAGCAGGGCGGTAAGGATGGATCCCGGCACCTACGATTTCTATTTTATCGCAAACGAGACGGCCGCCCCGGCGAGTTTCGTCGCGGCACTGACCGATATAACGAACGTGTCGGATTTCACGACCGATTCACGGTTCACGGCGATAAACTACAACACCGGATTCATGCCCGACGGCACCACGGTGGAAGGGCGTTTCCTTATGTCGGCCGTCTACGAAGGTATAACGGTCGCATCCGGAGGTACCGAGGCTAACCCGGTTCTCCTGCCCCTGCCCACGGCCACCGTGGAGCTGATACGAGCCTATGCGAAGGTGGAAGTGGTTTTCCGAAAGAACGTACCGGGGACCGAAATTACCAATACCGTGACATCGGTGGATCTAACCAATATCGCTGCAACTTTCAGCGTTCCGCCGGACGATGCCACCTACACGGGCAGGACCCTGCTCGGCAGTTCGGCGGACCTCGCGGGTTTCGATTACGAACAGGACAGCATCGGCGCGGTAAGGTTCTACATTCCGGAGTTCCTCGTTCCGGCCGGAGGCGATACCTACACGCAACTTGTCGTGAACAACAACCGGTTCCTCATCGAGAGCGACATGGCTCTCGGCGGGCTGGCAGAGCATCGCCGGACGGTAACCGGACTGTCGGCCAACAGCGTAATCCGCAACTACCACTATATAATAAACGCCTACATCAACGCCGAGGGCGGCGTGCAGATAAAGGTGTTCGTGGAACCGTGGTCGAAGGAGACCTACCTCTTTATGTTCCAGGGAGACCTTTCGGTAGTGATACCGCCGGTCTACCCTACCAATTCGAGTATAATTATTCCTACCGAGTGCGGCAATGTGGAGATACTTTCGGAGAATGAATATCTGACTCAGGGTCTTATGGGCGCGTACAACTACGAAATAGACTGGTGGAATCCCGAAATAGAGGGGCCGGAAATTATAGGCGGCGACCTGCCCTACTACTGCGAACAGAAATACGGCGAGGGGTGGCGGCTGATAAACGCCTGCGAACTGCTCTCCTTCCTCGCATTCTGCGATATCGCATACGACGTATGGACCTCCAACACATGGCTCGCGGATACATGGGATATGCCGTACTACCCGCTCGCATTCCGGCAGGAGGCACAAAGCCTACTGGAAAGCCTGACGGGTTATGACCTCTCATCAACCGTCCTGTATAACGAGAACAACCATCTGGACGACCTGGCGGACGATAAACTCGGCCTTATCGACAACTATTTCACCCCGGGCGATATACTTCTGAAGACGGACGATTTCCCGGACGGCTGGCCATACCCCGGTCCTCCGGCCACCGACCCGTCACAGGGCTGGTTTTATAACGAGGTGACGATTCAGGTCAAGGCGTACTGGTACGGGGCGTCATACCTCTCGCCGGCCAACCGCGACAACTGGTATACCATACTCTACCATGAGTTTGAAGAATTCAATTACAGTAGTACCGTCTCGCGGTGCGTAAGGTCGGTAGATTAAAACTATATGGGGAAGATTGCATATATAATCATATTAGTGTTACTGGTAGGCTGCACAGGCGGGACGGACGAACCCGTGCCCGGCGGCGGCGTGGAAATAAGGCTGTCGCTCTCCGGATTTACCCGCACCCGGGCGGTGGATGCAGACAACCTCGAATCGGAACAGACCATAAAAAATATTAGTATATTCCTCACCCAACCCTCCTCGGGAACCATCACCCATTCGTTCGTCGATGTGGGGTTCAGCACCGTGGACGACTACCGGTTGGTTACCCTGCCGGTGGAGGCCTCCGAACTTGCGACGAGGGATATTTACGTGATAGCTAACTATTCCGGAACAGACCTGACCGCCATATCCACCGTCTCCGAGATGCGGGACCTCAAGACCCCCGAGGTCGACAAGACCAACAACCTAGACCCGGAGGACGGTTTCTGCATGTACGGCAAGACGCTCGGTTTCGACTTCCTCTCGGGCGAAACGGCCGAAGTCTACGTCCGGCGGGCCTGCGCCAAAATCCGGGTCACCATGACCTTCCCGGACGCACCGGGACTCAGCTCCTCGAATGAGTTCCTGATAGCCAACGCGGCCAGCTACACTTTCGTCACCTACGAAGCGACCGGACTGCTGCTCACCACCGACGATTACTTCAATTTCGCCGCCAACCTACCGCTTACCGACAACGGCGACGGCAGCTATACCGGCATCGCATATATATACGAAGCCTCGGCCCACCCTGTACTCTATCTCTATACCCATATCGGCGGCTCGGCGGCGGCGCAGGAATACTCGGCCGAACTCCCCCTGCCCGAACGAAACCACCTCTATGACTGCGACGTGAGGATCTATTCCGAAAGCGCGTCGCTGCGTTCGGCCGCCACGGGTCGGTATATTCTCGAGACGACCGTAACCGGGTACGACCCTGATGGCACGGCAGTCGGTTCTACTCTGGTACGGGATGTAATCGAGCTGTGAAATATGCCCCGGCTTTCAGCTATATTAATCGATACCGTATTACCGTCCACATCTATTCGGTGGTGGGTGGTTCGACCGGGAACCGTACGAACGGCAACCCAATGTCATAAACAATAGAACGGAGAATCTTATATTGGAATCAAAACAATATTAAACAGATCCTTCGTCGCTTTACGGCTCCTCAGGATGACATTTTTAATATTCGTGCACGCCCGTCCACTTCAGGATGGGCTGGACTTTTATATGGCCTATACCCAACCCGGACCCGTACAGTGCCGGATTTTCCACACCTCCTCCGGCAGCATTTCCCGCCCGACGGAGCGGCAGTTCGGGTACGGATTTCGTCAGTTCGGGAAATTTTCGCATAAAAACCCGGGCGCGGCAATCTACTTTTGTTCCGTACGACAAAGGAACATCTGTCAGGACAAACATATGAAAGTTGAATTTAAAGTAGATGTTATGAAAAAGACATTATTAGCCACCCTCGCAATCATGCTTACGGTGGGATCGGTACAGGTCTACGGACAATCGGTAACAGGCGGTATCAAAGCCAACGCCAACCTCTCCAACTTTATCCGTACGGATCTCGACGGACTGGACAACCCGATGCGGGTGGGCGCCTCGGTGGGTGGCTTTCTAAAATGGGATATAACCGAACACTTTGCCCTCCAGCCGGAACTGATGCTGCACTTCAAAGCCTCTAAATTCGAACAGACGGTCGGCACGGTTGTATCCAAGAGTTCATACGAATATTACGGAATCGAGATACCGGTTTATGCAGTGGGACAGATGCAGTTGGGTAACGGGCGCGGATACATTGGCATAGGCCCGTACGTGGGACTCGGCTTCTCGGCCAAAACCTACCCGGGCGAAAACGCTTACAGCAACGACTCGATGCAGCGGTGGGACTTCGGAGCGGGCGCCATGGTGGGTTATGAATTCGGCTGCCGCGTGGGCATCAACGCAGGTTACCAGATAGGCTTCATCGATGCGCTCGACGCAGGTAAGGACGACGCAACCATGCTGCCGCAAACGGTAAGCCTCGGCCTGTCGTACAGGTTCTGAACGGCAACTGCTTTGTATACTGTGCTAAACCCGCGGTGTGGTAACGAAACGGCCGAAACGGGACCCGCCGCGGTATGACTCCAGAAAGACAGGAAAGCACAATTGCATAAGTTTCTCTACAAATAGGATAGTTTCAAAAAAAGTGTTTCTCAATTAGTGTTTGGGTTAGTAGTATTGATTATGAAGAAGGGCATAAAAATCGGAGGTCCCGTCTCTGGGGGTAGTTGTCTATGGGACCATCAAATGCCGGCTCTCCCGTCCCCGCATCTGTTGCGCCGGACGGGAGAGCGCCCTTTATCGGGAAGGTCTCCGAAACATATTCCCTTTCGCATCGCTGGATGGCTCCCCAGTCTTTTGACCGGCTGACTTTTACGATAATCATTAATATCGACACCAACCGGCAGTAACCTTTAGTTACATTATATTACATTTGCAGCGGACAGGCCCTGTCTCGATTCAACGACTTAATTCCGTTTCACTGCCAATCTAAAACCCTTCGATTCCGATGACCGGCAAACGCAAAGTACGTTATATAAAATCCATCCTGCTCGGGCTGGGTATCACCGTACTGCTCCATTTCTTTATTTTGCTGTTGCTTGCCGGGTACAACGCCTTCAATTCGCCGTTCGTAATTCCGTTCGATATTTACCACATTCGCAAGAGCATGCTGTTTTACAGTTTCTTCTCGCTTTTTTTCTTCCTTACGGTGCAATTCCTGATAGTGTTCAGGATTCAGGGCGGTTCGAGGCGGTTCAAAATAGGCTGGATTACTCTTGCGGTGCTCTCGATGGCGCTGGTGGACGGACTGCTGGTGATGAGGATTTACCATGATGTCTTCCGACTGGGGAGCGAACTCTCTTTCCGCATCTATGCGGGCAGCCTTATCGGCAACGGGTTTCTCAGCCTGGTCGTTATCCTTATAAGTTACGTCGATTTTATTACCTCCAAGCAGCAGGCCATGGCGCTGGAAAACCAGACCCTAAAATCGCAGAACCTACAGTCGCGATACGAGGCTCTCAAAAATCAGATAGACCCGCACTTTATATTCAATACGTTCAGTTCGCTCACCAGCATGATAGAGCTGGACCCGGTGAGGGCGCAGGATTTCTCGATACGGATGTCGTCCGTCCTGAGGTACACCCTCCAGCACAGGGACGTGGTTACTCTGGCCGAGGAGGTTGCCTTCGCGCGGGACTACTGTTCCCTGATGCAGATACGTTACGGCGACAACCTGACGTTCAAAGCCGAAATCGACCCGGCTTACGACAAGCACTACGTCGTGCCGCTCAGCGTGCAGACCCTCGTAGAGAACGCCGTGAAACACAACGAGATATCCAACCGCTCGCCCCTGCGTATCAGCATCCATACAAACTCGGACGCGACCCTGACCGTGAGCAATCCGCTTCAGGCCAAGCGAGACCCCGGTAATGGCACGGGTCTCGGGCTTGCCAACCTCTCGGAGCGTTACCTGCTCCGGTTCCGGCGCGAGGTGAAGATACACCAGAACGAGAAGATATTTATGGTCACCATACCGTTAATCCCCGAAAGCAGTACAAGATGAGAGTGTTGATAATTGAAGACGAACACCTGCCAGCACAGAGGCTTGAAAAACTACTGCGCGAGCTGCGCCCCGGAGTGGAGGTACTGACGGTGCTCCAAACAGTGGACGAGAGCGTGGAGTGGTTCGCAGGCAATCCCGCCCCCGACATCGTGTTTATGGATATCCACCTTGCCGACGGCCTGTCGTTCTCGATATTCGAAGAGACCCGGGTGGAATGCCCGATTATATTCACCACCGCCTACGACCAGTACGCCCTGAAAGCGTTCGAGGTGAACAGTGTCGATTACCTTTTGAAACCGGTCCGCCGCGAGGACCTCGAGAGGGCGCTCGGCAAACTCCGGTTCCTTTCGCTCGGTACCTCCGGCGAGGGCGACGGGGTGAACATGACCGAACTTGCCCGGATGCTCGCGCAGGGTATGCAGAGCTACAAACACTCGTTTTTCGTAACTCATAAGGATACGCTGGTACCGGTACAGGTGCGCGATATTGCCTATTTCGTCCTCGACAACAGGATAGTAACGGCTTGGTCCTACGAGGGCAAGCACTACAATATCGACACCACGCTCGAGGAGCTCGCCCGCCAGCTCGACCCCCGGGAATTTTACCGCGCCAACCGCCAGTACATCATAGCCCGCAGGGCAATCCGCAACATTGCGACCTGGTTCGGCAGCCGCGCGGTGGTGAACCTCACGGTCCCGTCGGAGCGGATTATTATAAGCCGTACCAATGTGGCGGATTTTAAAAGGTGGGTAACCGGCTGAATGCCGACGGAAAAAAATAGTCAGGCCGTTGTGATTACCGGACCGCGGTGTACGGAAGATGCCTTTTCGTAAAACGGGAACAAAACCATACCTTTGCACCCGTTATGGCGAAGGTGAGTTTCCATACGTTGGGCTGCAAGCTGAATTTCTCGGAGAGTTCGACACTGGCGCGCCAGTTCGAGGAGGGCGGTTTCAGCCGGTGCGGGCGGGGCGAGGTGCCGGATATTTGTGTGGTGAACACCTGTTCCGTAACGGGGCAGGCAGACAAGAAGTGCCGCAACCTTATCCGGCGGCTTACTCGGCAGTACCCCGCGGCCATAATCGCCGTGACCGGTTGTTACGCACAGTTGAAGGCCGAAGAAATCGCCGCAATCGAAGGTGTAGATATCGTAGTCGGTAACGGCGGCAAGGGCGACCTGTTCGCCAGAGTATCGCGGCTTGCCGCAAAGAAGCAGGACACACAGGTGCACGGATGCGGTGCTGGCGAGATATCCGGATTTTTTGCATCGTTCTCCACGGGCGACCGGACGAGGGCTTTTCTCAAGGTGCAGGACGGCTGTGACTATAAATGTTCCTATTGCGCAATTCCGTACGCCCGGGGCGCGAGCCGCAATATTCCCATCGCCGAAATAGTGAAGGAAGCCATAGCAATCGCCTCGACCGGCATCCGCGAAATAGTATTGACCGGTATCAACACCGGCGATTTCGGTAAGTCCACCGGCGAAAATTTCGCCGACCTGCTGCGCGCGCTCGGCAAGGTGGAGGGAATCGAAAGGTACCGGATATCGTCCATCGAGCCGAACCTGCTCACTGACGAAATAATCCGATTCTGCGCCGGGCATCCCAAATTTATGCCCCACTTCCATATCCCGCTTCAAAGCGGATGCGACCGTATTTTGGGCCTTATGCGGCGGCGTTACCGCACCGCGCTTTTCGCCGAGCGTGTTGCGAGGGTGCGCGAGGCCATTCCCGACGCGTTTATAGGAATAGATATCATAACAGCGTTTCCCGGGGAGTCCGACGGGGATTTCGCCGACACGGTAGGGTTCCTGCGCTCGGTCGGCCCCGCGTTCCTGCACGTATTCCCGTTCTCGGAGCGCGAAGGCACCCCGGCTGCGGCCATGCCCGACAAAGTGCCCCCGGAAGTGAAGGCTTCCCGTACCGCCGCACTTACCGCACTTAGCGCGGAGTTCCACAGGCGGTTTATAACCCGCCATATCGGGACTACCGCTGACGTACTTTTCGAGAGCGATATCAGAAACGGTACCATAAGCGGTTTTACGCCCGGCTATATAAAGGTACGTATTCCCTACGACCGGACAGCGGTGAATACCGTGCGGCAGGTACGGCTAACGGGTATTTCCGAGGACGGTTCGGAAGCCATGGGTGAGCCGGTAGGTTAAATCGGACATGTAACAGTCCGGTAATATTATGCATATTTTTATACTGCGCACGATCCTTCGCAGACGTTTAGGATAACATACATCATTTCACAATTTAGCACGATGCCTTTATCCTTACTCCGGCTGCCGTGCACGATAATTGCCGTTACGGCATCCGGCCGGTCGATTTTTTGCCGGGAATTGACGGACTCTTAGTATCTTTGTTCGTAAATTTTTAACCATGAACGGTATCCGCAAAAAAATATCCCTCGGTTTCTGGTGTCTCGCAATGATGCTGGTATTCTCGGGGCTTGTATCGCTATTGGAACTTCGCAGGCTCGGGCGCAGCACGCGTGACCTGCTTCAAACCAGCACCCACAGCATGGAACTATCCAAACGGATGCTCGACGCCGTACAGGAACAGAACACCTCACTGCTTCAGACCATTGTACTGCAACGCAATACGTTCGACGAGACGTTCCGGCACGGCCACGACGAGTTCGAAAGCGCTTTGGGGGAAGCCGCCCGCACGGCCACCGACCGGCTGGAACTCGACAATATCTACTCGGCCCGTGAGCGGTACTATGAGCTTGTCAGCAATTACCTCGACGAGTCGGTGGATACCGATATCGAATGGTTCGTCGAAATGTATAAAACGAGTTATCAGGAGCTTACCGACGCCATTAAAAATTATATGATCTCCTCGCAGCACTCGCTGGTGACCAGTGCGACATCCCTGCGGAGCAATGCCTACCGGGCTATGATGCCGGGTGTGATTACCCTTTGTGTGGCGATTGTGATGGTGCTGGTGTTCGCATACCTGCTGGATCTATACTATACCCGTCCGCTTTTGGGAATCAACAATAGCCTGCGGGCTTATATCACCCACCGCATTCCGTTCAATGTAAAGATGGAGGGCCGCGACGAGATTTACGTAATTAAGGAGAGCATTTCGACGCTGATAAATTCCAAACGCGAATAATCCCGGCTATGCGCTTCAACGTGGTTTTGAGATATATGGGGATAGTGATGCTGCTCGTGGCGGTGTTCCTTCTTATTTCTTCCGTTATCTCGCTGGTTTACGGTGTGGATACCGGGTTCTATCCGCTCCTGTTGTCGGCCGTGATGGCCGCCGCGCTCGGCGTATTTCCGCTTATATTCGTCGATAAAGCCGACAGTCTTAATATCAAAGAGGGCTATGCTATCGTGGTGGGCGGCTGGCTGGCGGCCTGCTTCGTGGGTACCTTCCCCTACCTGCTTTGGGGCGGTCAGTTCGATATACCCACGGCCTGGTTCGAGAGCGTCTCCGGTTTCACAACCACCGGTTCCACCTCCCTGTCGGATATCGAAGCGCTTCCTAAGAGCCTGCTTTTCTGGCGTTCGTGTACCCACTGGCTGGGCGGCGTGGGGGTCGTTATGTTCGTGCTGGTGATACTACCCTCGCTGGGCCGTACAAAGATGACCTTGTCGAGCGTCGAACTCTCCCCGCTCGCCCGAGAGAACTACAAATATAAGTCGCAGAAAATAGTACGCATACTGCTCACGCTCTATGCCGGGATGACCGTATCGGCTGCCCTGCTGCTCGGGGTGTGCGGCATGGACTGGTTCGACGCCGTGAATCATGCGTTCTCCTGTGTCGCCACCGGGGGGTTCAGCACCCGCAACCTGAGCCTCGCCTATTTCGACAGCGCGTGGATCGAAGCGGTCACGATGCTATTTATGACCCTGTCCGCTATCCATTTCGGACTTATTTTCGCTACCTTTACGGGCAGCAGGAACAATATCTTCCGCTCCGAAGTGGTCAGGTTCTTTCTGGGGACGATAATCGTCGGCGGGGTACTGATATCGGTAAACCTGTTCACTACGGGGTTCTACCCGACTTTCGCCTCTGCCCTGCGGTACGGGATGTTCCAGTCGGTGTCGGTAATATCGACCACCGGGTTCGCCACGGCCGACACGTCGGTGTGGCCGCCGCTGGCGGTGATGGTACTGATATACATGACGTTCCAGTGCGGCTGTGCGGGTTCCACGTCGGGCGGCATCAAAAGCGACCGGGTGTGGCTGGCCCTGAAGGTACTGCGGGCGCGTATCCTTCAGCAACAGCACCCAAACGCCATAATCCGTGTCCGACTGAACCACGTAACGCAGGACGAGAAGGTGGTCGGTTTCGCAATGCTGTTTATCGTAATTTATATTATGATAACGGCGGCCGGGACGCTCGTGGTAAGCGCAACGGGAATGGACCTCGAGAGCAGTTTCACGCTGGTGGCGGCCAGTATGGGTAATGTGGGGCCCGGGTTCGGGCAGGTGGGTTCTATGGCGAACTTCTCGGAAGTATCTCCGTTTGTGCGGTTTTGCAGTACGGTATTTATGCTGTTGGGCAAGTTGGAAATTTTCGGACTTGTGCAGTTGTTCCTGATAAAGTGGTGGAAATAGGGGTTTTACAGTAAGACTATGTATAAAAGAATATTTATATACGCGGCTGTTGCTGCGCTCTTCGCCGGTTCGCTCACGGGAAACGCCGTGATGCAGGAACGGGCACCGGTACCGGGGCTGGAGGCAGACTCGGTCTACACGTCTCTGCTGGCTCAGGAGGAGGAGCTTTCGCGGCAGGAAGATTCGCTTAACGCACGCGTGGCCGATATTCGCGGACTGTTCCGCACCGACCCCGATAACCGCGAACGCTATTCCGAAGAGATAATACGGCTCGAGGGCGAGCTGTTCAACACCCGCAACCTAATCGGAATCGTAGCGGGTAAGATAAACACCATAGAGCAGGAATATATTATTAAAAACCTCTCGGGGGGCAATGACCCGCGGCAGGGCGGCGGACGTTCTGATCGAAGCGGCGGGTATGCCGAGCGGAGCGCAAACCTCGTTCTGAACCCGTTTTTCGAGGAGAACCTCCAGCCGGAGGATTACCGGATGCTGGTGGAAGCTCAGGGGATGGAAGCCGGAGTGCTCGACCATATCCACACGTTCGCCTCAAATTACGAATCTATCCGACGAATCGCCCACGAGAACGAGACGGTCGACACTCCCGAAGCGGCGGACAGCCTATACAGCGCCTATGAGACCCTTACGGGGTTGAACGACCGGTTGTCGGTACGGGTCGACGAGGAGTTCGGGTACGTTTACGACAATAAACTATATTGCTACAATTATATTCTGGATAAGCTGGGTCGCAGGAACCAGCTCACCCTGTTCGAACAGAAGATAACCGAGACCCGCGAACAGTGCCTCACCGCAGGGGAGGGGGCGCAGTCTGAACCCGTGGCGGCATATCCGTACCGGAAGGCCCTGCTCGGTGAGTACGAAGAGACACTCGCCCGCATTGCAGGCTACGACAGAGCTTTGGATTCCCTGCACAAGGCCCGCACGGCTATGACGGCGATGAATTTCGATTTCCCGGCGGTAGGCATGGATGAGAAGTTGTTCCTCGATTATGCCGATATAGAGTTCCATAACCCTGAGAAATACAATCAACGCAATCCGGTGCCGGAGTTGACCATATACCCGAAAGGTGAAATCTACCGTATACTGTTAGGCAGTTTCCAAAGGGCTCAGCCCGTAAGCATCCTCCGCGGTGCCTACCCGGTGGGTGTGGCGCGGGAGAACGGTAATTACGCCTACTACGCAGGGGGTTTCCGGAGTTTGGAGGAGGCGGCCGACGCGGTGTCGGAGCTGAAGAAGAAAGGTTTCCGCGACCCCAAAGTCGCGCGGTGGGACAACGGCAGGCTGACTGTCCTCTCACAGGCTGAAGTCGACCGGGCTCTGGGAACCGTACGGGACGGGCTGTTCCGTATTTCGGTCGACACCGGGGGCCGACCGCTTCCGGATATAGTACGGGAA
This sequence comes from Rikenellaceae bacterium, assembly GCA_020859685.1. GTDB lineage: Bacteria > Bacteroidota > Bacteroidia > Bacteroidales > Rikenellaceae > WRDF01. The sequence goes on along the minus strand of JAJBVT010000081.1, from coordinate 7,203 downwards.
ATAGCGGAGGAGATAAATCCCGGCGCCGAAATATCCCGTAGCGGTGACCTCTATATTATAGGTACTTTCGACTCGCGCGACGATGCGGAGGAGCTGGCGGAAGAAATAGAGGACATCCTTTCCGGTGCGGAAGTAAAAATAGAGGCCGTCGGGTAATTTATCGTTAAAAAACGTTATCTTACGTCCGGTAAAGAACCTTAAAACAGAACTACGAATCAACCCTGACGACACTATATGTGGTTTATCATTACGCTCGTTATCGTAGGCGTCCTGCTTCTGGTCGCCGAACTGATATTGCTACCGGGGATTACGGTCGCCGGTATCTGTGCCTTCATATCGTTTTTAGGTGCGGTTTATATAGGATTTACAAGCTACGGGAAGACGGGAGGGTATGCGACCATACTCGCCATTGTGGTCCTTGCGGTAACAGCGACCATGCTGTCACTGCGGAGCAAAACGTGGCGTAGGCTGTCGCTGAAGCAGGAGGTGGAAGGGACTTCGCAGCCACTGCCGCAGGAGACCGTGCGGGAAGGCCAGCGGGGCCGGACCATTACCAGGCTCGCACCGTCGGGTAACGTACTGATAGACGGCAAAACTTACGAAGCCCGGTCGCTGGGCGATGTGTATGTAGACCCAAATACCGCGGTACAGGTTACAGGGTTCGAGAATTTTACGGTAATTGTAAAAGTCCTGATGCCGGACGCCGGGGACCTTCCGGAGTAAATTACGGAGGCGGTAAGGGAGTAAATGTGCTTTCCACTGTCCCGACGGCGGCGGCCGATGCAAAGGCCGATGCCACATAGGTGCAGCAAAGGCGCCATGTAGACGCCGCTAAGACGCCGATTAGACGCCGCAAAGGCAAAGGCGAAGCACCTCCGAAGTCGGCTGATAAGGTAAGTTAGGGGCGATATATACATAGGAAAGAACATTGAATGGATTCAACTTATTTAATATTATAAACTTAACCAACATCAAGCAATGGAAGGAATCGGAATGATCGCGTTATTCGCCTTTCTCGGCCTTATCGCATTATGGCTCATATTTTATTTCATACCCATCGGGTTGTGGTTTTCGGCCCTCGTTTCGGGTGTGCGAATCAGCTTACTGCAACTGATACTGATGCGTTGGAGAAAGGTACCGCCATCGACCATCGTATCGGCCATGATCGAGGGGACCAAGGCAGGCCTCCAGCTTAACGCCAACGAACTCGAAGCCCACTATCTTGCGGGCGGGAATGTTCCCAATGTGGTGCACGCGCTGGTTTCGGCCCAGAAGGCCAGCATCAACCTCAATTTCAAAATGGCCACGGCCATAGACCTTGCCGGGCGTGACGTGTTCGAAGCTGTGCAGATGTCGGTAAATCCGAAAGTTATCAATACTCCACCCGTTTCGGCAGTGGCCAAGGACGGGATACAGCTTATCGCCAAAGCCCGCGTAACGGTGCGTGCGGCCATCAAGCAGCTTGTCGGAGGTGCCGGCGAGGAGACCGTACTGGCCCGTGTAGGTGAAGGTATAGTATCGTCGATAGGTTCGGCCGATTCTCACAAATCGGTACTTGAAAATCCCGATTTTATATCGCGCGTGGTACTCGAAAAAGGACTGGACGCCGGTACGGCATTCGAAATTCTCTCAATCGATATAGCCGATATAGACGTGGGTAAAAACATAGGCGCCGAGCTTCAGATGGACCAGGCCAATGCCGATAAGAATATCGCACAGGCAAAGGCCGAAGAACGCCGCGCCATGGCTATCGCCCACGAACAGGAGATGAAGGCAAAAGCTCAAGACGCCCGCGCCAAAGTTATCATGGCCGAAGCCGAAATTCCGCTCGCCATCGCCGAAGCGTTCCGCAGCGGCAACCTCGGTATAATGGATTATTACAAACTCAAGAATATTCAGGCCGATACCTCCATGAGAGAGAATATCGTCAAACCCGAAAATAAGAAATAAACGACCTAATATTATACGTTGGAAGGCATCCGGACCAGATCCGGATGCCTTTTTTGTATTGACGCACGATAACCGTTCCGCCTTACCTTCACGCAGAGGCGGAATGGTATGGGATGGTTTACCGGTCCGCGTCTCTCCCGCCGATCCTCTCCTTGGCCCTTCTGTAAAGGTATATAACGAGGATTATCAGGAATATGGCTATTACAACGTAAAGCACCGCCACCAGCAGAGCCGAGGCCACCTTGAAACCTATTACCAGTACGATAATAAACAGTATCAGGCCGATAATGCCTGTCCATGTCAGAAATCTTCTTAACGAGTCCATATCAATTCGTATTCATTTTCTGTATAAACGGCAAACGGCGGGCCACGGTGAGTATTTTCCGGCCCGATTGTGACAAATTCCGGTCGGCACGAACGTTCAGGTTATTAAAATACCGGAATAGTATTACCTTTGTCCGTGTATAAGGCTCCCATATACGCCGTCCGTTTCACCGGACGGCCGGGATTAAAAGGGAACCCTGTGAAAATCAGGGACTGTACCCGCAGCTGTAAATTTCCATATCAGGCCCGCGGCCACTTCTTTGCCACTGCCCCCAGCGTGGGGCGGGAAGGCTGTCCGGGGCGGAAATAAGTCAGAAGACCTGCCCGATACGAATTGCCAACGGTTTCCGGGTAAGGAACCGCGGCAGGCAGCGCCGGCGGGTAACCGGCCTTCACCTGTAACGTTTTCCCGGAAAAAATCAGGCATTTTTATATTTACATCAAGGTTATAGGTGTCTACTATACAGACACGCTGCCCGCCGAGGACGGGGTGGCAAGGCGCTAAAACAGTAGCGTAAATTGTAAATAGGTTACCAAAATTATAATTCATGAGAAGGTTAGGAATTATACTGCTCCTTTCTGCCGCGCTGGCATGGTCGTGCAACGACGGTAAGGTGATTGTGGACGAGGGAGGGGATGGAGAGGAGACCGAAGGTGGAGACGGAAGCGGGGAGTATACCTTCGAGTTCGACCCAGTTACGGTTCTGGAATACACGCCCGCACCGGGGCAGTTTATAAACGAAGATTACGCGCCCCAAACCCATGCCGAGGCCGTGGAGTGGGCGCAAGGGAAGCTGGACGATAACCAGATAGTATCGCTCGGAGCCTTCGGCGGGCATATCACGGTACGGCCGTCGCGGACGATACGGAATGGAGACGGTTACGATTTCGGTATTCAGGGCAACCCCATTCCCACCCATAATGAACCCGGCGTAATTTGGGTAAGTGCCGACCGGAACGGTGACGGACAACCCGGAACGTGGTACGAACTCAGGGGAAGCGAAGAGGGGGTCCGTTATACCGTAACCTATACGCGGACGGACGAACCGGGTGAAGTACCGTGGACCGGCTCCGACGGTGAAGAAGGTTATGTCGCATATCTACCCTCGTTCCACAGCCAGAACCATTACCCCGTCTGGTGTGACACCGACGGCAACTTTACGCTCAGCGGAACACTTTTGCCCGACAACTACACATTCGAGAATAACCGGCACAGCAACGGGGCCTATGGTTGGGGTTACGCGGATAACCTCGGCGAGGACGCCCTCTACAATGACCGGGGCATCTACCTCTACAACAGATTCGATATCTCGGACGCGGTGGACAGCGACGAGAACCCTGCAGGGTTGGACCGTGTGGATTTTATAAAAGTGCAGAGCGCACTCCTGTTTAACATGGCTTCGACCGGTGAACTGTCGACCGAAGTCAGCGGATTTATACTTATCAATTAAAGTCTTAAAATGAAGAAACTATTTGTGCTTTTTGGAATTGCGGCCCTGCTCGCCGCATGCAGTGACGATGACGAACCCGGAAACGGGACATACGAATACGCCGTAGAGTGGCCCGACGAGGCTTTTATACCGTTCGGCGAAAGTGCGGAGTACGAAGTAACCAGAAGCGGGTACACAGACCTGAGTTACAGCGCCCCGCTGGGGTGGACCGTCACCGAGAAGTCGGGCAAACTTACCGTTACCGCACCCGGAGCCGACGACCCGGAGACCGAAAGTTGGGGTGCGGTCACCGTATCCGGGGATGTAGCGGGCAACAACTTCAGTGTCCAGCTTCCCGTGTACTCGGGTATTGTGGTAGGTTTCGAGGACGTGCCGCAGGAAATTCTGGCCGTCGATCCGTACGGAAGCAACTTTTACTCGGATTATGGCTCCGGGCAATATACGGAATACACCGACCCGGAGAGCGGATTATATTTCTCCGTAAACTCGGTACCCGACTACTACACGGGCGAACCGACCATCGAATTCTGGAACGGGGGAACCTTCTTCTCCATCTGGAACGAGCAGATTCATCAAAATGTAACGGAATATCTCGATAATTACCAGTGTGTAGGGAGCTACGTAGATCCTGCCACGGGTAAAGGGGGTCACGGCGGCTCCGAAGTATTTGCGGTGGTCTTCTATTCGGATTTCGCCGGTCCCACCGTTGCGGAGTTTACCGGCGGGGAGAGCTACGTTATCGACCACATTTGGGTGACCAATACATTTTATACGTCCCATGTTATAACATACGGCAACGAGTTCGGTGAAACGCTCGCCGAAATCGACGGTGAATACTACCTGACCGTCACCGGCTTCGATGTGTTCGGAAAGGAAACGGGTACGGTGGAGTTCCATCTGGCCGATTTCCGCACCGCGGACTCGCCCGGCTTACTTACCGAATGGGCTAAGGTGGACCTCACCCCGCTCGGGGAGGTGAACCGGATAGAATTTACTCTGGACGGTTCCGATCAGGGACCATACGGTCTCAATACCCCGGCATATTTCTGTTTCGACGATATAGCGATAAGGATACAGAATTAATCTCCGGAAGTGAAATCCCCGGATGATGCGACAGCCACCGGAAAGGTAAAATGAAGAAAGGTTGCGGGATAACATCCGCAACCTTTTTTTTGTGGCATCATATAATATGACCCCATCCTGCCTTATTAACAACTGGCTGGGCGAACATAGCGGGAGATGTGTACCCCTGACCCGGACTGTCTGCCCGGTCCCTCTTTCCTAACGGCACTTATTCGAGTGGGCCTTACCGCCGCGGATATTGTCGGAGTTGTTTTTCCGTACCGGCGAGGTCTCGTCCGTATCGTTATTCTGGAGCGCTTCGGCATCGCCGCAGTCGGTGTCGAGTTTTTCGTGCATCAACTCCAGCGTCTCCTGCGCTTCGGCGTCCATATTCTGTATCCCGTATTCGTCCCTGTAATTATTCATAGCCGTAAAGTTTTAAGTGATTTCACCAAACCTTTAGTGTCACACAAACCACGCCATACATATCACGGACGAAGGGTACCTCTCCCACTAATCCGGGAAGAACTAATTTACTCCCATTTTTGTTCCAGCACCTCGGGCGGCGGGGCGGCGTTGAACTGGAACGGCCGCAGGTTGAACAGTCTCATAGCGGCGAAAACGTGGTCGAAAAGATCGGCCTGGACCTTCTCGTGGTGAACCCATCGCTTGTCGGCCGTGAAGCAGTAGACCTCCAGCGGAATTCCTGTCGGGCCCGGTTGTAACTGCCTGACCATATATATCATATCGGTGTTGATGCCGGGATTATTCCCGATCCATTTCTCGAGGTATTCGCGGAAGGTGCCCAGATTGGTAAGCCGCCGCTCGTCGAGTTCGGTCTCCCGTTTATCGTTGTGAGCGGCTATCTCCGCCATCTTCTGTTCGATGTAATTTTTAAGCAGTGACGAGCGGCGAAGTTCGGTCAACTCCCCGTCCGTAAGGTAATGGACGGACGAAAGGTCGATATACACGGCCCGCTTGATGCGCCTGCCGCCTGAGTCGAACATCCCACGCCAGTTGGTAAAAGATTCGGATACCATCTTATAGGTGGGTATTGTTGTGATGGTTTTATTCCAATTCTGCACCTTCACAGTGGTAAGGTTAATTTCCAGCACGTCACCGTCCGCACCGCTGCTGGGCATCTCTATCCAGTCGCCGATATTTACCATTTTGTTGGCGCTAAGCTGAATACCGGCCACAAGCCCGAGTATGGAATCCTTAAAAACCAGCATCAACACCGCCGCGAAAGCCGTTAGCCCTGCCAAGAGGGCGGTGGTCTCCTTACCGGTGAATATCTGTATGACCACCAGCATCGCAGCGCAATAGAGAAATATCATTACCACCTGTATGAAAACCTTAATCGGCTTGTTGCGCGACACGGGGTAGCTTTCATAAATACGGTTGGCTCCGTCGAGGATAGCCGCGATCATCCTCACCGCGGCGAATGTTATCCAGGTCTGGAGGAACTTCTGCGTAACCGGCATATATTTCCACTCCACGTATCCTAACCCGATACTGACCACGATAGGAGCCAGAAGCATCCCCAGCCGGCGGAAGAACTTCCAGTCCAACATTATATCGTCCCATTGGGTGGCCGTACGGCCCGCAAACCGGATTACCAGCGGCGCGACGGCCTTGGTGGTCAGGTAGAACATCGCCACACCCGCCAATACCGAGCAGGTTATCGTAAGCACCACGGCAAGAAGCGTAGCCCAACCCTCATCGGCAATACCCCACCCCAAAACTATATCTTTAACATTCATCCTTTATCCCCTTTATTCCGAACGTAAATTTAGCGTAAATCCACCGTAAAACCCAATCCCGGCACCGTATAAAAAAACCGCCCCCTAAATTCAGGAGCGGCCCATTATGACAAATAAACAATCAAATCAAAAAACACGGTAACACGGTCGGACCCGTTATCAGTTCAACGCACCTTGCGCACGCACTCCGGACGGAAAAATATCCGGCAGCATGTAACCGTCGCGGCGCTTTATTTTAGATGGACTGAGCACACAATCCACACACTCGCTAAGATACTTCTCGAAAGCCGCGGAATCGAACTCCTCTGCAGTCTCACTGAAACATATCGACATGTGGGAAAATTCCTCCGGCTCCCTCATCCCGCCGTGACGCACCCCCGGGTAGCGATTGAGGAATACGGAATTTATATGCATACCCTTACCGTTGAAATCGTTCACCACACAGGCGACAAGCAGATCGAACAGACCGTTGGACGTAAACAGATAAGTCGTGTAACCCTTGGTATAGAGGTTCACCACGGCGTTTCGAATATAAGATACTTTTGCGGACAACAGGGTCGGATTGGAATGGAGCGCGTGGATATCTTCGCCCGAAAAACCACCCGATACGAGTACACTCTCCCGTTTATCCAGTTGAATCGGAATCATTTAAA
>JAJBVT010000095.1 GCA_020859685.1 Rikenellaceae bacterium | reverse complement strand
ATTTACCTAATCATATTTATTATTTGGTAGATACGACAATGAACAACGGAGCAGGGTAAATTCTAGGTTTAGTATCATAATAATATGACAATATATTTACAACAGCTTAAAATCTCTATAAATAATTCGATAGGTTATCTGATTCACGGAAAAGAGGATACCTTATCCGGGTCCTACTACCCGCAAGTCGAAATCGGTAGTTTCATACTCTCGGGAAGATGGGAATATCTGACATTCTTTTTGGCGATGCTGCCGCATGTAGAGCCGGGGGCTCTGGATATTTTTTTTATGATAAACCCCGATACGGGAAAACCTTATACCGAGTTCGGCGGGTGGCAGGGAGTGAATCACAAAGGCTTCCTGCCGACGGGGCAGACGGCGCTGTTCGTGGTGTCGGGCGGGAAGCCGGACGACGAGGAGGCCCGCCGGGAGGTCCTACGCCTACTGGGTCCCGACCACTGGTTCGCCCGCGAGAACATACTGCGGTGCGAGGGTCAGGGCGAGGGCGAACCGTTCCTGAGCGGACGGCTCGTGCTGTCGGACGAGGTAATTTCCGAGGTGGTGTTCGGCCGAGAATACGAGCCGTCGTACAACGCCTCCTTCCCGGCCCGGCGCGTGGCGACACCGCTCGGGTGGGACGACCTAATACTGCCGTACGAATTGCAGGAGGAGCTTGAGGATATCTCCCTGTGGATGTGCCGTCAGGAGGAGATTAAAGCCAGATGGGAGCTCGGCAGGCTGGTCAAACCCGGTTACCGCTGCCTGTTCTACGGCCTGCCGGGAACGGGAAAGACCCTCACGGCGATGCTGTTGGGTAAGCGCAACGGGTTGGACGTCTACCGGGTGGACCTCTCGATGATAAGCTCGAAATACATAGGCGAGACCGAGAAGAACCTTGCGAAGGTTTTCGACCGGGCGGCCTGCCACAACTGGATACTGTTTTTCGACGAGGCCGACTCGCTGTTCGGGCGCCGTACCGAGACGGCCAACTCCAACGACCGCCACGCCAATCAGGAGGTGGCCTACCTGCTCCAAAAGATTGAGGACCATCCCGGGACGGTGATACTGGCCACCAACATTGTTGGAAATATCGACGACGCTTTTTTCCGGAGGTTCCAGTCGTCGCTCTGCTTCCCGATGCCGGACGAGGGCCAGCGACTTCGCCTGTGGGACTCGATGCTGCCCGAAGAGTGGGCGCGGGGCGGTCGGCGGGAGGAGTTGCTCCGGTACGCCGCCGGGTTCGAACTCTCCGGCGGCAGTATTCTGAACGTTATCCGTTCCTCGGCGGTTAAAATGTTCGCCACGGACAGCGAAACCCTCGGAGCGGACCTGCTGCGGGATGCAATTTCCAAAGAACTCCGAAAGGAGGGTAAACTTACCGCCCACTGATGCTGCCGTAAGGACCCTGCCGGATAGTGAAAAATCCCACGATACGCTCGCCGAAATGTGGTAAAAATTTACCGACCCGCTGTGAATACCGACGTAACGACCAGAAAATTTAAAACCCACCGCTAATGCGTTTACAGATTCTAACCTATACCCTTACGCTGGCCGCTTTGTCCGCGCTGTCCGCGCTGTCCGCACAGGAGATAATTCCGTACTCGCCGACTTATTACAAGGAGACCCCGTTCGGGATAGAATGGATAGAGGAACTGCCGCGCGATACGGTTGTTATAAGGGACACGGTTTTTGTCTCGGACCTCGACGGCTTCCTGTCGCGGTACGTGGGCCGGGAGGTGGATCTGAACCGGTTGGTGCGGGATGTTGCGGGTATCGAGGCCCTTGTGGACTCACTCGAGGGGCTGTCGCAGCAGACCCTGTTCTATAACTATTTTCTGGGCGCCGACCCCGGACGGAACCTATCGAACAGTTTTATAGTCCGCGAGTTCGCTCTGGACAGACGGCTGCGGCCCGCGGCGGTCGATACCGATACGGTCGGCCAAAGGATGTATCCACAGGCCAGCCGCGAGATAATGTTCCGGTGCGACGGGGCCGAGCGCACCCTGCGGTTTATCCGCAACCGGGAGGCCATACGGCGATTTATAGCATATATGTTCACGATGATGCAGGAGGACGGGGAGGGTATAACGGGCATTAACCTCTACTTTCCGGATTACGATTTTACCCGTAAACGTGCCATGACGCAGATGGTGAAATCCGTCAGGATTATGATGGACGCCTCGCGCGACTTCAAACATGAAACCACGACCCTCCGGGTAATATTTCACAGTCAGGACTCGTCGGTGCGCGCAGGCGGCAATTTCGTATCGGGGCTTTTGCAGGAGGCCTCGGAGGTGGTATTCGTGGACGGGGTGGACGTTCGCAACAACTTCTTTGTCCGCGCTGTGGTGAACGGGGCCGACAGCCGACAGCCGGGCCTGCTGGGGAAGATCGTCAACCATGTTAGGATAGCGCGCTATTACACGGGCGGACTGGATATCGAATCGCTAGAACTTACCGGGTTCGACGATGCGGCCATCGGTGAAATCCTCACGGCCGATTACAGGGAGAATAACTGGGAGGTATTCCTCTATATAATCCTGCTTATCCTGGCCGTGGTCGCCGTCGTTTATATACTGTATTGTCTCGACGTGCGGGTGTCGGAACTTATGACCGCCCATATGGAGAGCGTAATGCTGCTGCTGACGGTGGTGGTGCTGGAAATAGGTATACTTTTGATTACGATGTTCCAGAACATGTGCCGCGAGGACCAGTTCTCGATAGTGGACCAGCATCCCGTGCTTATTTTTATGCTTCCCCTTGCGGTTATTCTCGTAATGCCGGTCCTGCACCGGCTCCTGGCCAACCGGAAGAAACCCTGAGAAACTTAAACAAAGGAGTTCCATTAGACCGAAATAGCCGATGGTCCTTTCCCGGATTTATTAGTTCCAATAAACAATCCCGGCAGACTTAAAAACCAATCCGCCGGATTCCCGCATTTGTTCACTGGATGGGTATCCCCAGGGGTAGATTTCGGACCGGATGGATATCTTTTCAACTCGTAACGGCCGAAAATACCACAATCGGGCGGTTGTGTATACGGTAAATTTTTATTTATTTTGTTAAATTTTAGCGCTGTTGTGTCAGTCCGGCGGACGGAAGGGGCGCTGAGCCATAATCCAAACTACATGGACCCAGTTATAAGGTGCGAAAATATAACGCACTACTACGGAACCCGGCTAATCTACAAGGACCTTAATTTCGAAGTGGGAAGGGGAAGTGTCGTCGGCCTTCTGGGCAAGAACGGCACGGGCAAGACCACCATCATCAACATCCTGAACGGCTATCTGAAGCCCCGCTCCGGGGTATGCCGAATATTCGGCGAGACGATGGATACCCTTACGCCCGAAACCAAAGCGCGCGTGGGGCTGCTCCTCGAGGGGCATATCCAGCACTCCTATTTCAATGTCCGGCAGATAGAGCGGTTTTACAGCAATTTCTTCCCGCGGTGGAGACGGGAAGCCTATTACGAACTGCTTTCCAAACTGCAGGTGACCCAGACCCAGAAGCTCAGCACGATGTCGTGCGGCCAGAGGTCGCAGGTGGCGTTGGGGCTGCTCTTCGCGCAGGACCCGGAACTGCTTATCCTCGACGACTTTTCGATGGGCCTCGACCCGGGCTACCGCAGGCTGTTCGTCGAATACCTGCGCGAATACGCCACCGCAGAGGATAAGACGGTTTTCCTCACTTCCCATATCATACAGGATATGGAGATGCTCATAGACGACTGTATTATAATGGATTACGGCCGTATCCTGCTGCACCGTCCCACGGGGGAGATAATGGAGGGCTTCCGCAGGTTCCGGTTCGTGTGTTCGCGATCGGTCCCGGAGCAGATAGAAGGTTTGTGGAACACCTCGGGAATCGGGGAGAATTACGAGACCTATTCGTTCCTGTCGGCGGACGAGGTGACCCGGTTGCTGGCCCCGTACGGCGTGGAGACGGTAAGCGAAGAGGGGCTTTCGCTCGAAGACGCTTTCATCGGATTAACCGGAAAATATTGAGACTTATGTTCGGAGCATTTTTTTATAAGGAGTGGATAAAGACGCGAAGGAGCGTACTGCTTGCGGCGGCCCTGATGACGGCCGCTGTCGTCTACTCATTTTTGAACGTCGGTCAGGAGTTCCGGGTTTTCGGAGCCGTGGCGGCGTGGAATAACGTTATAACTAAGGATACCTCGCTGCTGCCGACGATAATGCAGTGGCTTCCGGCTGTTGTGGGGGTGCTGGTCGCCGTGTCGCAGTTCGTGCCCGAGATGACCGACAAGCGGCTCAAACTCACCCTGCACCTGCCTCTGGGCGAGAACCGGATAGTGTGCGCGCTTCTGACCTACGGGGTGGCGGTGACCGGTGCGCTGTTCGTTGTAACGAATATAGCGCTGGTGGCCGGGATGTCGGTCTACTACCCGGGTGCGATAGTGGCGGGAATGTTCCTGCGGTCGCTGCCGTGGTTCCTGTGCGGTGTGTTCGCCTATCTGGTTACGGCGTGGGTGGTGTTGGAACCGTTGTGGAGGCAGAAGATACTGAACGGGCTGGCGGGAGCATGCCTCTGCTACTTCTTCCTGATAGGCGCCCCCTCCGGGGCTTACGTACGGTTTCTGCCGTGGCTTATCGTGCTGACCATAGTCGGGTTTAGTTTTCCGTTCTACTCCGCCGCCAGGTTCAAGCAGGGGGTACAATAATATTTAGCGGATATGAAAAGAGAGAATACGATATACGCACTGATACTTGTCTGCACTACCTTCGCGGCCCTGTGGGCGCTGCCCGCGCTGGTGCATAAGGCCACCTATTCGCCGGACAGGTACCCGGTGGTCTATTACAGTTCGGTGCTGGACCAGTTCGGGCTGATCGATTACGGCGACAAACAGACCCCTCTCACCGATATGGAGGGGAACAGGTATACCGCCGCGCAGTTCGATTCGCTGATGCCCCTGCTGAATTACCGCCAATTGATGACCGACGGCCGTCTGCCGGACAGCATCGGCGGGTACGAGGTTACACCGCAGTTGCTGCGGTCCACCTCGTTCATTTTCCGGTACAACCCCCGGAGCCTGTCGCAGCCCGACCCGGGCCTCTATATACTGTTCGAGTCGATGCCCAAACGGCTGGGACTGGAGATTCCGCCCGATGTGATGCGGCTTGGTAAAGACGTGGAGTTTCTGGACGCCGAAACCAATTCGGTGGACCGGGAGAAGAGCGACCGGTTCCGCGGGGCGTTCGACAAGGCCGGGTACACCTTCCCGGCGCGGTGGGCCTCCGGCAATCCGTCGCCCCGCAAGGCTTACGACGAGGGCTATTTCAGCCTCGACGCCGCCGGGCGGCTATACCATATAAAGATGGTCAACGGCCGACCCTATGTCCGCGACACGGGAATAGGGCAGACAATGGATATACTCTGGTTCTCGATGTACGAAGTGGCCAACAAGCGCTTTTACGGCTTCCTTTTCGACAGGGAGGGGAATATCCATATCATTGAGAGCGACCTGCAGGGCGGATACGAGACGGTACGGCTGGATATGGACCCTATCGACCCGTACAGCGAGCAGGTGAGCATTATGGCCAACCTTCTCTACTGGACGGTGACCGTGACCGGAGCGGACGGGTGCCGCTACTACGCCCTTGACAACCTGACGCTCGGGCGGGTGGATACCCATTCCATTGCCCGACGGCCGAACGCGTGGGACCTGGCGTCGGCTATACTGTTCCCCGCCTATATTACATTGGAACACCGGAATACGGCTTACGTCATGCCACGGCTGAACGTAACCGGTCCGCTGGCTCTCGGCGCCAACTTACTGGCCGCCGTTGTGCTCTGGCTAACGGCCGCCGGATGCTGCCGCAAGCGGATAGCCCTCACCGTTTACGTTCTGCTGACCGGCCTTGCCGGGCTGCTTGCCGTGGCGGTACTGCCCGGGTTCCGGGGCCGGAGAGTTCATAAGGTAACAAACAATCAAAAACTTATAAAGCCATGAAAAAATTATTTTTATTCGCCGCCGCGGCCGTAATGCTCGCCTCGTGCGGAGGGAACGCAAGGAACTCGAACGCCGCCGCCGACGGAGCTTCGGCCGCGGAACTGGCCGCCGCCGGTACGGTCTACACCATCGACGACCTGATGCCCGTAGCCGGGGAGCTGGTGGGGCAGGACGTTACCGTGCGCGGTTACGTGACCCACACCTGCAAACACTCGGGGAAGAGGTGCTTTATCGTGGGCGAGGACCAGAACCTTTCGTTCCGCGTGGAGGCCAAAGGGAATATCGGCGGGTTCAACCGCGAGCTGGTCGGTTCGGAACTGGCTATTACCGGTAAGCTCCACGAGCGCCGCCTGAGCGAGGAGTACCTCGACCAGCTCGAGAAGGACCTGAGCGAGAAAGCCCTCGCCGAGGACGGTTCGGCCGAAACATGCGAGGCCGAAATCGCCAATATAGAGGGGATGAAGCAGTGGATGCAGGAGAACGGGAAGGATTACTACGCCATATATTATATGGATGGCGAAGATTATGAAATCCTGGGAGAATAGGGCCATGCGCTGGTTGCGGGCGATTCACCGCGACCTGGGGTACGTGGTGGTCGGCCTGTGCCTCGTGTACGGTATTTCGGGCATCCTGCTCAACCATATGGGGGAGACGGACCCGGCATACAAGAGCGCCTTCCACACTATCGAACTGCCAGCGGGGCTGGACCGTGAAGCTCTGGCCGCCGCGTGGGACGGCGCGGGCGGCGATCTGCCGGCCCTTCGGAGAGTTATGCCTATAGACGAGCGGCATACGCGCCTTATGCTGGACGGAGGGGTAGGGGTATACGACACCGCCGACGGAAGGCTCGATTACGAGGTGCACCGCAAGCGTCCGCTGGTCTACTGGATAAATAAACTGCATTACAGCAAAGTGAAAGGATGGAGCGTTATGGCGGACCTGTTCGCCGTGTCGCTGCTGTTTCTGGCGCTGTCGGGGCTGTTTATGGTCCGCGGCAGGAAGGGTCTTGCCGGACGCGGCAAATGGTACCTCGTTGCGGGGCTGCTTATTCCGGTAGTGTATATATTGCTGTCCTGAATCATTCAGGGGGATAAGACGGCGGGAGTCCTGCTGTTATGGGGGTAGTAGCCGGAAATTAAAAATTACTGTCTCTTTTAGCGGGCCGCCGGGAAGCGGGGGGGGCCGGGGTGGCAGGCCGTAGGCCGCACGGCGAAGACCGAAGACCGCGCGTTGCACGTCGCACACCTTGCAAAGCAGATGCACCTGTCACCTAAGAGTAAAACTGATTACTATATAAACGCAAGCGCTTCCTGTGTAATAAAAACAACCCCGACCTTGGAAAGGTCGGGGTTGTTTTTATAGGGTTTATTATAACGGAAATCAGTCCTGGATACAGCGCAAGCCATGTCCGGTGAGGAAACTTGTATATCCTAACGATAGCCTTCCTTCAGGGTATAGGGCGCTGGTAAAAGTACTCATAAGGCCAAAGAACTGTATGTTCGTAACCTCAGTATTGGTTGCGGTATCGTAAAGAGCCTTGTATGCGGTAGATGTAAGGTAATAGCAGAGCCCCGGCTCATTATACCATTCTTCCACGGAACAATTGAAGCCACTTAGTATGGTAGGTTGATAAACCGGAGTGGCTGAAAAGCCGTTCTGCATCCGGGCTCCGGAAAATGTAAAATTAAACCCTGATTCGTTGACGTGACTTATTTTACCGCCTTTATATTCGGAGTCGTAGAATACGGCGTTTTCATTATTACTTGGAGCTTCGCTTTCAAAAGCGTCTCTCGATGAACTACCGAAAAGGTCGAAATAATCCGCCCGGGTGGGTATATGCCATCCCGGAGGGCAGATACCCCGAGTGCCTTCATAATCATAAAGGTTGTCCGGAGTTATTTCCACGCCGCCGAAAGCAGCATATACATCGTAGAGGTAACCTTTCTGTGCAATGGATTCCTCGTCCGTAAGAACCACCACTTCATTCTGGGTTACCTGTGCGCCCGAGTGACCTTCCGGTAAAAGCAATGTATAAGGGTACCAGATATGGCTATCATCCGTTGGGTTAGCCGAGGGAGTGAATCCTTCGGGGATATAGCGCAGGTTATCGGCCATCCACCTCGAGCCGTTAGCGAGGGTTACGGTGTTGTAAGTGTCGCCTTCGTAGCGGAACGAGTCGCCGAAATCTTCGTAGTCGATGGCGTGAATCCTGTCGTCCCAAACGTCGAGCCGGATGCCGAACACCCCGCCCTGTTCGAGGGTTGCGGAATTGATCTGTTCGGAAAGGGTGTTACCGTCCGCGGTTTCGACCACGATGGTGAACGCAACCTCCTGCGGTATCACCATAGCCACAAAGGTTTCACCGGCTTCGGCTTCGTACATGGCGATATCCTCCGCACCGGCCGTGTCGCTTACCGTAACCCCGGGGGCCGTAAGGTCGAGTGAGGCGGTGGGCACCGAGCCGCGCAGTACCATAGAACTTATCTCCGCATCCGACTGGTTATTTACATTTACAGTTACTCGGGTAAGGAGCGACTCGAAGGTCATACTCACCGCGTTGGCCGTAGGGGTTACGCCCGACTTAACGGCGGCGATAAATTCCGAATCGAGATAGCCGCCCGTCTGGTCGGCGGCAACCGATACCGTTGCCGGGGAGCCTGCCGAGGAGTAGGGATAATAGGCCGTAAACTGCGATGAAGCGTCGTCGGTATACCACTCGATATCGGTGGTGAACAGATTGTCGGCGTAGGATACGGCGGTGTTCGAGGCTACGGCCGTGCCGTCCGCTTTGGTTACCGTCAGCCCTATCCGGTCGCCGGAGCTGAAACCGAAATCGGTGTTGCCCGTGATAACGGGTTCTACGACGATATCGCCGACCGGTTTGTTGCCGTCTTTGCCCTTGTTGTCGTCGTCGTCGCTGCACGATGCCAGACAGAACGCCGCCGCAAGCATTAGTAATGTGATTTTCTTCATTGTACTATGATTAGTTAGAAATTGTAACCTATTTTTAGAGTACCCGACCAGCGGTGGGACCCTTCGATATATTTAATGTCGAAGCCGTGAGTGTAGGCGGCTCCCGTCTCCCAGTAGATGCCGTAGCGGATATTCCACCGCAGGGCCGCTTCCGCCCCGATGCGGGATGCGGTAAGGTACTCGTTCTGCCAATCGTAATAATCGGCGAGGTGGTAGGGAATTTCGCCGGGCTCGACGGTCGTATCCACCGTGCGGCTCTTCTCGGAGAAATTTCCGGAGGCGAACGACAGGCCCGCCTTTATCTCCAGACACCCGGTACGTACAGCCCCGCGGGCATAAGCGCCGTAGCGCTTCATGTCCTGCGACACTACATACGGGTACATCAGCGTTGAAACCCGCTCCGAGGCCGCCAACCATCCCCCCGCGATAAATGTGTGGCGGCGGCTGTGGTACTCGTATTCGGGGGCGACCATCAGCTCCGTCCGTTCGAAAATGCGGTTCGAACCGTATACCCGGGTGATGGTGATACCGTTCTCGGTCTCCCGGCCGAGCACGCTTTCGTTGTTTACCTGACGCGTCCAGTCAATACCCACGCGAAGGAAATGGGAACTGCCCGGACGGTAGGCGATATGGGAAGTTAGCCGGTGGCTCGGGAACCGGAACCAGACGGTCTCCTTCTCCCCGACCGAACCCCTGCCGTACCGGTAGCCTATATCGGCGTACAGTCCGCCCCACTGCGCCTGCACCGAAGCCCCGTGGATAGTCTCCTTCACCGGGAAACCGTCGATTCCCGACTCGCTGAGGTGCACCCCGCTGCCGGACCACGCCTCGTAGGCGCCGTACATCAGTCCCTTGTCGAGAAAAGCGTAATATGTTCCGGCCGAAGTACCTATCTCCTCGGCGTCGATACTCTCGGTATTTTTGCGGTAGAGGTAGGCCAGTCCCAGCGCCAGGTCGCCGTTGTGGTACATAACGCCCGGCGAGACGCCCATATCGAGACGGTAGTTGGTATGCCGCAGGTCTTTGCGTTTGGAGTAGTTGGCCGAGGAGAAATCGACGGAGCCCCCGGCCCGCCAGTTCGGGGCGATGTCCACCGAGACACCGCCCGTGAAGGCGTAGGTCTGGAGGTCCTTACGCCCCGGCGTGAATTCCAGTACGTCCACCGGGTAGAGGCCCGGATGTATGAACATCGACCCGGACATGTTGCGGCCCGAAAGGTGGTCGAAGCGGAAGGAACCGGCCATGGAGTACTTTTCCGTCGTGACGGTGGTAGCCGCCACGGCCCCGGCGTTCCACCACCTGTCGGGCTGGAAACTCTCGCGCAGGTCGCCCGCGCCGTACCGGCCGTAAATTTCGGCATAGGAGACCGTCGCGGAGTCCATACGGATACCGGCGGCGTTGCCCCCGGCGTTCCAGGGGTTGTGCCTTCGCACCTCGTCGTAGGTCTGTCCCTGCGCCCCGGCAAGGGGGAGAAGCACCAAGAGAAGCGCCGCGGCGAGTATGTTCCGGAATTTAATCATGCAGGGATTGCCGTTCACGTTCGTAAAAATCGTTCGACGAGTTGTTGGTGTCCGTCAGCACTTCGTAGCCCCGTTCGGCCGTCAGCTCCTCGTCCACATACCGGTGGAGCGTCCGTGCCGTATATATTTCCGATTGGGTCACGTAACCGGCATCTACCGACGGGGAGAGGCGTTTCTGGTTGTTGGACGAGCCTCCGTAAAAAACTTCCACCCCGTCCATAATCCAGTCGTAAGGTATCGCCACTACGCGGTCGCTCGAACTACCCGGTTTCTGGACCACGTTATCCTCGCCCTGCACGAAGTCGAGCATGGAAGTCTCCTCCGCACGGAAAATCACTACCGCCGGAGAGTATATCGAGAGGGTATAGGCGTTGGCCTGCCCGGTCTTTATGACCACTTCGAGGTAACGGTCCGCGGATATCCTGTCGCCGGGGGCGGGATGGTACACCGTATTGGGGAAGTAGACGTTATTGTAGCAGACGAAGTAGCCCTCCCTGTTGAGGTTTACCGACTGCTCATACTGGATGGTATGGTCGATTGCGCCGCAGATTACCACCACGGCATCCTCGCCCGGTTCGAGCGGGAACGTTGTCCCGTCGCCGGGGAACTGCCAGATGCACTGCGCTATCGGGGCGAACTCCGGATAGATGCTCTCGCCGGTGGCCGCATCCTGAGTCACCCAAACGTTTGTGGCCTGCGAGTTGTAGGGGTCGAGGCTTCCGAGGCAGATACCGTCGAGATACTCCGTCCGGGAATTGTTGTTGTGCAGGATTATATATTTGTCCGACTGGTAGGTGCCTTCCAGCGGTGCCCTGGTGCACCCGCCGCAGTAGACCTCCTTGATTATTACCGTGCCGGTTTTGGAGTAGAGCAGTGACAGGGTAATCTCCGTGTCGTCGTCCACCAGTTTGACGCGGTCGGCCGTGCCGTTGAATATATGCTCGTCGAAGCGGTCGCTCAGCAGCACCCGGTAGATGCCGTTGGTAACCGAAAATTCGGCCCTGCCCGCACCGTCGGTAACGGCCGTGTAGGTATTGCCCCGGTCGATATCCTCGATACGGACCGTAACGCCTTCCCGGCGGAATTCCTCGAATCCTTCGGGGTAGACGGTATTCACGGCCAGCGTATGCAGCCGCCCCTCGTAGGGATTTCCGCTGTCCGTGTCGGAGCAGGCGAACGCTAACGCCAGCGGCAACAAAACTATATATAGCAAGCGTTTCATATCCTATATTTTAATCCTGCACGTCAGCCCGTAGTAGAACTTCGGATAGAAGGAGGTGGTGCTCACTCCGGTGGCCTTCGAGGTGACGTGCCTGCGCGAATTGGTGAAGTTGTTGGCGAAGAACGAAAGCGATACGTGGTCGCCTATCTCTTTGGTAACGCTCAGGTTCGCATAGTAGTAGGCGTTGTATCCGTCACGGGCGAAGGTGTAGGCGTTGCCCGACCTGACGATAAGGTTCGCGAACTCCGGATTAGCGGCTTCGGCGGCTGTGAACGGGTGGACGTTACCCTCGAGGTCTACATAAGCCACGGGCCAGACTGCCGTGTAGGAATCCCCGTCATAGATGCTTCCGCCGGTGGCCGTGTTGGACGATTCGCCGACATTGAAGGCATACTCCTGCCCGTTATACTGAGAAAGGTTTTGCGACCGCTTCAGCAGCGATATCTCCAGCCTGCACGATATTACGATACGGGCGCGGGGAATGTGCGTTACGGCGGTGATATTGGCATCGAGGGATTGAGTACGTTTTCCGTTGCTCACGGAGGCGCCAGTGCCGCTGGCGTAAATCCCGACGTACTCGTACGACCGGTTAGCCAGCGAGGTGTGCGATAACCCCTCGCGGTAGTACCACGAGAGGGAGTTGTCCAGATAACGGGTGTACCCGTAGGCCGCGTCCACCCGGAACCGGGTCCGGATGGCCTCAACCTGCGGGAAGTCGACCACCAGCTCCACACCTTTGCGGACCATATCCGGGCCGTTGTCCGAGTAGGTGGAGCGGACGAAGGTCCGGTCCACCACGTTGGTCTCCATCGGGGTCCACGCGTTCTGCCCCTCGCCGCGTATATATACCTGCCCGGTCTGGCTGTCGACCCGTATCTCCGGGTCGGACGGCACCGTGTAGCCGGACGGCAGCTGCTGGATATTATAGGAGAAAGGCGTGTAGGTGGTCGAATATTTATAGGGCCGTTTGGTGCGGTTGATATACCCGGCCAGCGATATCCTGAATCCGGCCACATCGACGTCCGCGCCCAACTCGCTGTTGTGGTTGCGCTGCCACTTCAGCCCGGGATTGTGCTCGAGAGTGTAGGGCTGGGTGTAATAGACGTAAGTGGTTTCGTCGCCGTAGGAGACTCCGAAGGTCTGAATATCACGGTATTGCGGGTCGGGGTAGAGTACATAGAAGGAGGGCAGTTTCTCGGTGACTCCCCAACCGCCTCGCAGGGCCACCCAATCGGTGAGCCGCCAGCTGGCGTTGAACCTCGGCGAGAAGCTGTAAAGCCGGTCGTACTCCGTGCCGTCGATAAACAGGTTTTCCATCCTTACCCCGGCCATTACCTCCACCGTGGTCCGCCCTACCGGGAAGGTGACGTTATCCTCGGCGTATACGGCCACGTTGTGCATATAGGGATAGGAACTGTACGGCCGCGGGCGGTACCCGTTCGGGGCAAGCGCCGGGTCGAGATAGTACTCCCCGTCGCCCGCGTTCCCGTCCGCCTTCCACTGCACTCCCGCCTTTATCCGGTTGCGGACGTTACCCCGGGCGATGCTAAGCTCGTATCGGAGGGATGCCGAGTAGTCCAGCTCCTTGGAGTCGATAATCCGGTCGGCAAAGTAGGTGAGCGGCAGTTTGTCCGCAAGGTAATATCCCTCCTCCACGGCGTGCACCGCCGGTTGCTCGGAGGCGTAAGAGTAGTATAAGT
Organism: Rikenellaceae bacterium; assembly: GCA_020859685.1. GTDB lineage: Bacteria > Bacteroidota > Bacteroidia > Bacteroidales > Rikenellaceae > WRDF01. The sequence continues at coordinate 13,633 of JAJBVT010000095.1, read as the reverse complement.
GGGCATGGGAACGGTTGTCGTTGAAATTGACGGCCCCATCCAGCTTAAGGTTCGTAATCCACGACTTGTTCAGAAGCCATGTAAGGGAGGTGTTGGCGCGGAATACGTTGTCCTTCACTTTGGTATACTCCCCGGTGAAGGCGTCCGGGTCGTCCTTGGAGTTCATGCCGCCGATATTACCTGTGATACCGGCCTCGAAACGTATTCGGTCACGGAAAGTATTGCCGTATGTGGCCGAGAACCCCCTGCGGGTGTAGGAGGTATAAGGTGAACTGAGTTTCTGAGTGGCTTCGGTCCATTCCCCGTTTACGTTCAGCGTTCCCTTGTTTTCACCCAGGTCGAAACCTTTCGAGACGGAAGCCTGCCGGGTGCGGGGATTGACCGACGCCTGTGCGCTCCACGGTGTGTGGCCCTTGCGGGTGTGGATGCGGACAATCCCGCTGTTGAAATCGCCGTACTCCACCGACGGTACTCCGGTGATTATCTCCACATGGTCGATATTGTCCACCGCGATATTGCGGGTGTCCACACCTGTGAGCGCGCCGAAGGAGGCGTTGTTGCCGAGTCGCACACCGTCGATTTCGACCGCGGTGGCGAACCTCAGGTTATCGTCCGCCGACCCGGCGCCGCGCAGGGAGAAGGTCTGGTCGCGTTCCGAGGCGAGGTCGGGGTTCTGGGTCTTCCCGCCGGGAAGCAGCCCCGCGATGTCCGAAATGTTGGATACCTGCATCTGGCGCAGGGCGTCCCCCCCGATGGACCATGTAGTGTTCAGTTCGTTCTCTTTGGTGCGGGCCGTTACGACCACTTCGTCTATTTTCAGCGTATTCTCGGTCAGCCGGATATCCAGCCCGGCGATATCGCCGCCCACTATGAGCTGCACTGTCGAGGTGACATATCCGAGGAACGATACCCGAAGGGTGTATTCTCCCGCGGGTACCCCCGCGATAACGAACCGGCCGTCCCGTCCCGACGTGGCCCATAAGTACGTACCTTCGAGGATTATATCCGCACCCGTTACCGCCTCCCGGGTTCTGGTATCGGTAATGCGGCCGGAAACGGTGTTACCGGGAGTCTGGGCGTAGTTAACCGTACTAAAAAGTAGTAAAAGCCCCGCAAGGACGATTCTGAAAGCCGGATATCTCATAGTCTGAATACAAAAGTAATAAAGATTTCGTATGTCAGGCAATCGCATGTTTTAGGTATTTATCCTTTGGCGGCCGATAACGGTAATTCCGGTCGGGAAACCGGGGGAGGTCGGTTCGGGACGGCCGGTGTAGTCTTTACTCAGCGGTACGGCCCGAAAAGCCGGGGACCCCCATCGCTAGGGGACGTCCGGTGCGTATCCCTATTTGTCGGGATACGCGGAGTGTTCCGCCGGAGGCTCTTCGGCCGGCCGGTGTTGGATGGAAGATACGGGACGGGGATAATGTATCTTCCGGGCGGCAGGCGAAGAACCCGGCGCCGGAAGATTACCGACTATAAATTCTTAGGAAGCTCCTTCACCGGCCGTTCGGGACGACATTATTGTTTAACTGTTATTCGGGGGGGGGTAATATCGTCCTCCAGAAGTATGAAGCAACTATAAGTATAAGCGGAAAGTATCGGACGTCACCCAGCCGGAGAGTCCTTCTTGTCGACGGTCCCCGTAAGATAGTTTACGGGCGCTCACTTCTTCGTCGGTTAAATCGGCTTTAAGGACGTTATACAAATTCTTAAGAGGTTTTTTTATCTGCCAGGCCGGGTGATACACCTAACGTATGCTGCAACGTTCTTGTTGCCTGAAGCTTCGGTATATTCTATCCGGCCGTTTTCGAGCCAGTATATCCTCGATTTATCCATGCCGCCGTCGTATGAGCTGTGGAATTTCATGCCGTCGGTGATTCCGAAATCATACTCGCCGTTACTCTGAAGGCGCAGCATTTCTTCCACTTCCCGCGATGTAGGAAGGAAAAAATTGGTAGTAAAGCCGATATCCGAGTATGCGTTGCAACCCGTATTGTGGGTCGGTAGATAATTGAAATTTTCCCGTTCCGTATTGGCCCAGGTATTATAATACGTCTCGCCGTTATAGTATGGATCGATACCCATCGCCTCGGCCCAGGTGAGCATCTGGTCGATGTCGCCCTCCTTGTAATTTTCGAGACCAAAAAACCCGGTATTGTTATAATGGTAATTAGGCGGATATTGTTCTACGGTAACCAGAGAAGTCCAGTTGGAGTTGTTGGTGGAATAGCATAGCGACCAGACAAGCGGTGTCGTACCAGGGTTGGCCGGAACTTCTATACGGAAGTCGGCGCCGGTTCCGGCCGGTACCCAGGTCGATCCGTGTACGGTGCCGTCCTGCCTAATCATTGCCAGATAAATATTGGGGTAAATTCCTTCGACCGTTCCCGTTATCACATCGCCGTAACCCAGCAGCAGTTGAGGTCTGTTTGAGTAAGCCGAACCGTGATAATCGGTCACCTGGATATAGTACTGTTCCTGAATATAGGTGGCGGCTTTGACCTGCTGCCCGTCGTGGGTGTAGAATACCTCTATCTCCTTCCCGTCGCCGAAACCGTTCTCGGACGGAATCTGTACCGAAAGGGTGTTCACTTCATATGCGGTGCCTTTGGGAGCCACGGGCGAAACGGAGGTGCCGGTGGCCGATATGCTCCATGTATCGTTCGAACCCGCCGTAACCGATACGGTGCCGCCTTCTCGCGGGATTGTCCCAGAGTTAGGGGCGATAGAACTGCCGATATAGTCGAATACCGAGGGTATTACCCGATTGAGTTTTATAGTACCGTACAGCGCAGAGGGATACGGGTCGGTGTTTTCGTTGTAGATATAGCCCTCGGCGGCTTGCACCGTACCTGCAGCGGGCATCCCGGTTCGGTTGGTATAGTCCGTCGAGGTGAAAGATAGGGTCTCCTGTTTACCTTGAGTTACATCGTCTACCGGATAGATGATACCCGGTTGGTGGGACATGGCGCTTACTATACCGCTCATACCCGTCTCGCTGAACCGCCAGGGGAAGTTGAGGTCGAAGGAAATGTCCACCTTGGTGGCCCCCTCGCCGGTAAAGGTGTGCTCGTAGAGGTCGTCCATCAGCAGGTTGTAGAAAAAGAAGTAGGGTACCGCCCCTTCCTGCATTACGGTGACCTCGTATTCGTACAGGTCGTCCGCCGTGGAGAAGAGCAGGGTTATCTCCCGGTCCCGATAGCTATTGTTTGCGGTGAGGGTCATATTGCATTCCCGCGGGGTGGACAGACCGGTCTGAATCCCGTTGATATAGGCCGCACCGGCAGGGACGCTCCGTTTGAGGTACCAGTCCTGCGCGCAGGTGACCCATATCTTGGCATCGGACTGTGCAATGGCCGGATAGGGCGAATCGGTGGTTACGGCGAAGGGATTCGTGCCCGGGTATTGCCGCACGGTTATCTCTTGCCGCACGGTACGGGTGCCCGAGGTCCGGGAGACGGTGATGATGCCCGTGAGCAGGTTTCCGCTGGTATTAGCATTGGCTGTGATGTTGAAAGTGGATGATATCACCGTTGTAGGTGGGTTAGAGTACGATACATCTCCTGTGTAAACAAGATTCAACATATTACCTCCGATCGGGCTGATAGCAGGAAAACCCGACGCCGTAACGGTGTGGGTTCCCCCTTCGGCATAGAAAATCAGGGTGTTGGTATCGAGGTAAAGGGAGAGTTCGGAGAGGTAGGACTGTGAGATTTCCACCGTGAGGTCCAATTCGCCCGCCGATAGCAGAAGCTGCCCGGTTCTCGGTGTGAAGCCGCTGTACGCAGTGGCGGCCACCTCCACCGTCGATTCGGCCGTAAATTCCGACCGGTCGGGCGTGACCGTAATCCACGAGGGAGCGTCGGCTACCTTCCACCCGGCGGGGTGGTTGGTCTGGATACGGAGTGCCGCCGTGTTTGCTCCGCTCCAGTAAGTCAGCGTGTCGGCCGAGGCCATCAGGTAGTGCTGCCCGTCCCACGCGATATTGACCATCCCGCTCTTGTTGACTTCCGAGATGTTGTAGGTAATGTTGGCAGGCCGCCCCTTCAGGGCGTCTGCTTCGCTCGCCGCCCCGTCACGGTCCACCTGCCGGATGACCACTTCGTAGACATTGTTCCTCAGCAGGTCGATATACTGGGCCGTGGCGGATGAATTTTCGGTGAAATCAATCCTGTAATAGGACGAAGTTCCGCCTTTGTATTTACCCTGTATTATAAGGCAGGGGTTCTGGTCGTTTCCCGACAAGGTGATGTCTTCCCCGGCCGGTGTCTCGAAAAAATAGATAAGGTTCTCCACCGCACCGGCGGTCGCCGGAAAGGTCCGGCCGTCGTTGTTAATAAGGTCCGAACCCGTGGGAAGGCTCGGTTTGTGGGCTGTGCCGGTGGTATTGTTCCAGTGGTCGGCGGCCAGCACCGGTACCAGTCGGCCTTTGCGGTAGTTCCGGTAGACGGTCACGGCCTCCAGTTCGAAATCCGACGTGCTTACCGAAGCATCGACCCTCAAGTCCACCCTCGCCAGTGCCCGGGTGAGCGTAATGCCGCTTACCTGACAGGAGGTCATGCTTACCGTCACCGCCTCCTTCATGCCCCACATCGGGACGGTGCCGCCCGACCAGGTCATTCCCCCGGTGCACTCGGCCACCATTGCCGCGGCGAAGGTCTCGCGGGTGGTCCCGGCCGGGATACCCGACGGGTAGACGGCATCGAACCATCCGGCCGAGTTGGCAACTACCATTATATCGTACACCCCTTCGTCCATCAGCACACGGCAGGAGTGGACGGCACCACTCACGTCGGGCTCGAGGCCCACGGCGTAGTGGACGAAGGTACCCGACTGGTCGAACCAGACTACCCTCACCTCGTCCACAGCCGACTCCTGTGCCGGGGTCAGGCGCGTGGATACCCCTTCGCCGCCCGGAGTGTCGGGCACCAGAAATGAGATGCCGACCTCGATTCCCTGGTCCGCATCCGTGGGCAGGGCCTCGCCGTCCTCCTTCATACATGAAAGGAGCGCGGTTAGCAGGGTAATCGTGAATATATACCGTAACTGAAACATTTTGTTTTATCTTTTCGGTTTAAGGCGTCCGGGAGACGCAGCGTACAAGGCCCTTGTATCTGAGTGAGTTTACCATGACGCCGTCGGTCTTAGTTGCGGTGGAGGAGGTGAAGGCGCTCGCGGCAAAATTAACCATATAGGCTTGGGATGCGCTGGACTCATTTATAGCCCAGAACCAGACAACGGTCGAAGTATTGGTTCCGCCGTTAAATCCTCCGATAATATCCCTGTTGTCGTACATTTCCCGCAGTTCGTCGAGTGTCGGGACGCGCCACTGCATATTCGGATAGTCCGGTTCGGTGTGGGATGCGCATGAAATTGCCACCTGGCTGCTTCCCGTCAGCACATCGTAAGTATAGTATTCGGCCGGGTCGGTAAACCGCAGGGTGGTAAGGTAGGTTTCCGCTATGCCCAGGGCACTTGTCCAGCTTATTCTAGTATAATTTGAATAATAATTCGTATCCGGAGATGAAATATTTCCTCTGGCTATCTTATATCCGCCGAGTCCGGAACTGAGTTCGTGTATCTTCCAGTCCTGCTCCAGAACCGGCCCGACTTTATGGAATGCGTACAGGGCAGTGTGATAGTTACTCAGATTACTGCCGGAAGTCTTTATTGCGTAAATTAACTGTATTTCACGGTTTCGCGCCTCCTCGCCCGGATTGAATACCAAAGGAATCTCCATTGTCGTACCGGAGGAGGATACGGAAGTTTTATACATAGGACTAGTAGTAGTGAACGTATTAGGTTTGACTATAAACTCTTTGCCGTCTATGACGAAATGGAACAGGATGGCTGTATTAGAGGTAATTTCTCCGGCAGGGTCGTAAACAGTAACATTATATAACTGCCCGCCCGTTGGAAGCACTCCCGAAGTGGGTGAGTTGAGCTGCACGGTTACTTGCCAGCCCTTCTGCTCGTAGAGAAATTCCAGCACCTCGGTACTTCCCGCCGGGCGGACGTATACCGTTACATCGCGGTTGGCTCCGGTCTCGTTTGCGGGTATGCGGAGCTTGGGGCCGAGTTGGTTCAACTGCATCGCTGACCCGGTGTGGGTATAGGTCATTACCTGCCCCGGATTCACACTGGTCCATATCTCATAATCCGTATTGGTATTGAAAAAGATACCAAGGTCGTGTTCCCCCGACGGTAGCAGGCCATAATAGGACGACGATGTAGGGCTGAGGATCGGATCGTACGAAGTGTTATTGTTCTCCAAAGAGCAATAATATCTTGCTGTCGTATTCCCGACAGCTACCATAGGCGGTACCGTGCGGTTTGCCGTGAAACTTTGTGTGACGGTTCCGCTGTGTGGAGAGTGGTTTGTAAGCGTTACCTCGAACGTGCTTGTTGCCGTTTGCCCGGCAAGCGGGGTCGCCGAGGTATAGGGATAGTCCACGGTCGTAAACTCTATCTCGAAGTCGTCCATAATATAAGCGGTACCCGTTCCCGAGGACGGGGATGCCTGAGCTGATATAGTAGCTGTCCAGGTCGCAGAGGTCGTGAGGTTCCAATCTGCGTTAGCCTTGAACTTGTGCTTATAGGTCTGGCCAGAGGCCGACGGCAGGGTTATGGTCGTGCCGTCCACGGGGTCGATGGTTGGGGGCAGATACGCCTGCTTGAATACGAGCGTTTCGAATTCTTTATCCTGCGGAGCGTAAAGCGATACCTCAACCGAACGGTTCTGGTAGAGCGGGTTGCCCGAGAGGGTGAATTTCCTGGTCTCCCAACTGCTGGTAGCCGGTTGAAGCGTCATCCCGAACGAAGGCTGCCACATAGTTCCGTCCGAGATGTAATTGACCTGCCATGGCACGGTGGAGTTAACAAGGAACTCGTATTCGCCCGGATAGGGGTCGTACAGGGCGTCGAGGTCGGCCTCCAGCCCCGTGATTTTATCTACCTGCTGAATCTCCACGATGGTGGAGGCGATGTTCCCGGCCGAGTTTTTAACGTACACCGTAAGGTAGCCGAGGGATACGGAACCGGAGGTGTTCGGCATGGCCACCAGTTCGAACGTGCGGTCCGTCGTGCCGTCTGCGGGAACACCGAATCCGGTCTCCCACTGGATGCCGCCGTTGTAGTCGAAGTAGAGCGGTATACCGGCCGGATAAGTGCTGATGGAGAGGGTGACGGGTGAGTCGGTGGTCATGTATCTACCCAGCAGCAACGGATTGGGAGAGGCATATACCTCGAGGTCCACGTCGCTCAGGCCCCGCTGCATGAACATTATATCCTTCGAGAGGTTCGCGACGATTACCGGCATCTCCACGAACCGCAGACTCATACCCTCGTGCTCGTCCACCGTTACGCTCACCGGAGTATAGACTCCGGCCGGGCCGGCGGCGGGAGACACCGAAGTCATCCATGCGGGTATACCGCCCGTGTCGAGTTTCCACCCGTCCGGATGGTCGGTGTAGATGTAAACCACCTGCGTGCCGCCGCCGGGGTTAAATACGAGCTCGTCGGTACTCAGTTTCAGAACGTGACCGCCTTCTATCGAAATATCGTCCGTATTGTTTTCATTCCAGTCGATTATCTGGCTGTCGATATCCACGGGGAACGCCTCCAGAGCCTCGTCCGGGTCCGGGAATCCTATGTCCCGTACGTCAGTGACCACCACCTGGTAATGGTGGTTACGGTTTATGTCGAGGTACTCGTTACCCTGTGCCGTGGACTTCTGGAAGTCGATGCGGTAGAAACCGGGTATACCTTTGTATTCTCCCCCTACCACAAGGCATGTGTTGGCCGGATGCGCGGCCCGGCTTCCGGCCGAGGATTCGAGAAGGTATATCTCGTCCATGCAGGCCATCACGCCGTTGCCGGTGTCGGTCAGGGCCGCGGCTTCGAATACCTGCAGACCTCTCGTTTTGGCGGCCCCGGCAGGGAGGTATGGAGCCGGGTCGGTAGGGTCGTACCCCGTTCCCGGTATGAGGCTGCCCTTGTCGGTGTAGTAGTAGAGCCGTACGCTGGTGAGCTTGAACAGAGTCGGGTCGAGCGAAGTGGTTACGTCCACCTTGGCCACCATGCGGTGGATATCGAAGACGTTGGTACCGCCGCTCTGGAGGCTCGTGGTGGTAAGGTCGATAGTGACCGTGCCGGGAATTTCGCCCCACATCGGTATATCGCGGTACTCCGCGTCGCCGGTATCGGTCCTCCAGCCGGTTCCCGCGGTGAGCGTCAGCGCATCGACGACGGTTTGCCTCGGGGTACCTTCCGGTATGCCGGAGGGGTAGTGCCGATTGATAATATCGCGGCAGTTGGCCAGAAGGGTTATTTTTACCGTACCGGTTTTCAGTACGGCCTGGAAGTTACGCACGTCGTTATCAGCCGTAATGTCGCGGGCGTTCGACACGTAGAGGAAATTGTCCGAGGTGTCGAACACCAGCAACTCTATGGTGCTTACCCTGTCTTCGTCCGTGGCTGTCAGACCGCGGGTTGCGGCCGCAACAGGCCCGGGAACCGAAATTGCTATCGTAACCTCGGTCTCCCCGTCCGAACTCTCCGGTTTCGTATCCTCTTTTATACACGAACCGGCAAACAGCACCGCGCCCCACAGGATGGATATAAAGGCGGGGCGCCTTATGAATATTTTATAGAAGTTATGTTGTGTTTCGCTCATAATGTTCTGTTTCTGTTCTTACGGTTACCACGGCAGGTGGGGCAGGCCGGTCGGGTTGTCTACCGGGACCCAGGAGACGATATTAACCTTTACGTCAACTTCCGCATCGTCGTCGCCCGGCTCGGGAATGGTGGAGAGGTTCTCGCCTACGGTTATGGACATAGTGTACGCCTCGCCGCCCCGAAGGGCGGGCAGCAGCTGGTTCTGGTAACGTAGGCCGGTCACCGTAATGTACCATGAGTCGCGCTCCTGAAAGGGATCGGTGGCGTAGCCCTTGTCGATAAGGTACTGCGGCTCAGCCTCCACGTTCGACAGCCTGACCACGATATGGGGAACCTCGCCGGGGAATACGTTGTAAGCCCACACGGTACCGGGCGTGAGGGTCGAATAGTCGTTACCGGTAAAGTATCCCAGATGCACCGCGGCGTCGTAGTCGAACAGAGTGCCCTTGTAGACGGTTGCGTAGTAGCCTTCGCCGTTCTCTTGGAACAGGTTAGTGGGGCCGTAATAGATGATATCGCCGCTGTCGCCGGAGCCTGTCATCGTGGCCCGGTGGTAGAAGTTATTGATAAAAATCCCGTCGATTTCGAAGGTCCGTATTACGTTTGGGTCTCGCTCGAATTTTTCGATTTCGAGCCGTGCCCCGATAGGTGCCGCCGTGAACTCGGCCCTGCGGGGTGAGCCTGTCGAAATAGAGCCCCTTCCGTAAAGCCCCACCTTCTCAACCCCTCCGGAGCCGTCGGCAAGGGCCGTTACGGGTTGCGTAGCCGCCCGGAACAGGGATATATCGCTCTCCTCGTCGGGGGCCGTCACGCCGGAAGGGATGTTACCGAAGAAGTCCACCGTGGTACATCCTTCGTCTATATCTTTGACGGTCACTCCCTCGTCGGATGTTATATCGTCTATACCGATAACATTGCCGCCGGTAATACCCGGTGCCACACGGAATACCCGTTTCACCGTGCCGTCGGTAAGGGAAAATATCAAAAGCCCGTCGTTCAGGACCGCGGCCTGCCCGTCGGTAACCGCCGCCGATTCGGCACGGGTTCCCGTCGCCACGGACTGGACCTTCACAGTTACGGTCTCTTCTCCTGCTGGTTCTGGTTCCTCCCCGATGCAGGAGCAGGGGAGCGCCGTCAGGGTCACCACCGACAGGAGCGCCGTAGTAATACGGGTCCCGGTCCGCCGCCGCGGTCCGGATATCCTTGTCGTCCCGTTATATCTCGCTTTTATAGGCATTCTTGTGCTGGCTTTTCGATGTATTAATTACCGTCCGATCGACCTGTGCGGAAAGTTTAACCGAATCCCGGGTCGATATGTTTAACCTCCCAACTGGCTATTCGCAGTTTGAGGTGAACTCCGTCGTTCCAGTCTATCTCCACTTTCAGGGTACGGTTGTCTCCGTCGTACATAGTCCATTCCGGGTAAAGTTCCTCGAGCACCCGGGTCATGGGCACGGTATGTTCGTATGGGGCGCCGTGGTCGGTGCCGTTTATAGTGATGTCAATCGGGTTGTCGTTGTCGAAATGCGGTATGTAATAGGACGAATGGCCGAGCATGCGGTCGTCGTTGTCCGTCAAGGAACCGGCCTGTTGGAGAAGCGTCATATTCTCTTCGCCCCTGCCCAGTTCTATATCGTACGAGGATACCTGTCTTGAGACCGATATCGTCGGGTTTGTCTGGTTTAGATCCGTGAGGTCCGGGAACCCCATGAGTGTCACCTCCAATATACGGTGTGCACTCATAAAAGACATTGTGTGTTCGGTGGTCCCGACCGGTGCGACTTCCACGCGGTAAGGGTCGAGGTCTTCCGAACGCGTCCTCGGCGCCCGGCTTTCAGGCCCGTCCGGCTGTCGGATATCCGGTGCGTAATAGACGGGGTCTATGGTGGTGGTATTGTCGAGGTCGAGTAAAAAATCGTCGAAGGCGGAGGTTTCCGCCACATTCGTGCGGCGGCTGAGGTTGTTACCCCAGCATACTATATAGTATTCTCCCGGTTCTACCGGTATCTCGACCCGTCGGGACTCTTTGACTTCCTGCCCGAGCGGTACATATGTGTAAAGAAACAGGTTGCGGTCGAATACAAGTACGTCGACCGTATGGATGCTGTCCGCAAAGATTTCGGCCGGCGCGGCATCGTCTTCGTCTCCGGTGGAGTCGAAGTATTCGAAATTCAATATGAGCAGCGGTCCCCGTTCGTCGGGACAGTCGCTTCTGTCCTCGCCAATGCAGCCGCCCGGTACAAGTGTGTACAGCAACAGCAGGACCGTATATATCGATGCCTTTTTCATGGATGGGAATTTGTGTGGAATAATCCCGGGGGGCAACAGTGGCGCCCCCGCGGGATTTACTCAAAAGGGAATCAACCGAAGTTGGGGTCTACATATTTTACTTCCCACGGTTTAACCGTCACCTTCACCCATACCTTATCCCGGTCCTCATTCTCTTCGTAAGGCTCATCGGTAAGATGCGTGTCGTTAAAGGCAAGGTCGAGCATTTTGTAAACGTTACCGCCCAGAATCGGTTCGTCGGCGGTGGTATTCCGAGTATAGTAGCCGGTTATGGTCAGGTAGGCTATACCGGCGTGGGGGTCGGTGGACGCCGCATTCGGGCCGTCGAGTACTTCGTTGGGACGCAGGTCACCGTTAACCTTCACGTTTTCAAGGTGGATAACGATATGCGGAACGGCGCTGCCGTCGGCAAAGACGTTATATGCCCATGTAACCATATCGGGGTCGAAGTCGGCAGGGCTGTGGGTAAGGGCTTCGGTGGTGCCGAATACCGCGTCGTCGAACAGCAGGCCTTCCCATGCCGGGTCGTACTGTCCGGGGGGTGTCGCTGTGGTCCTTGCATACTGCTCGTACTTGTTGGGCCATGCCGGGGTGCTGATGGAGTTGTGAATCAGCCCGTCCGTAGCGGTAGGTTCGCCGGTAATGCTTACCCTGTAATAGTAGTTGTTGATGTAGATACCGGCTACTGTGAACTCGTCCACATCGCTGGGCGAGTTGTCTTCATGGGTCGCATCGCCGCTAATCTTGTCGATTTCAAAGCGGGCCATAATGGGTGAGATGGTGGTCACGGCGAGCCTGTCAGCATCGGCAGCGACTGCCGCAGCTATATCGGCACTGTCGTAGGTGCTCGATCCCACGGGCTGGATATCGGCAAAACCGTAGAGGGTAACCTTGGCGATACCGAAATTGTCGTCCTTTTGGTTGTTGATGTTCACGGTAAGGGCCCTCACCTCGACCATATCGGCAAACGTACTGCTTCCGAAGTCGTAATTGCCCACGATGTAGACTTTTACGGCAGATTCCTGAACATCCCTGAACAGGTAACCGTTGGCAAGCTGTGACGCGCTGACAGTACCGGCCTGACCGGTGGTGGAGACTTTCACCATCCTTACGATGGATTCGTTGGCATCGTTGCGGGTGAAGAAGATGGCACCGTCCCCGAATGCGGTAAGGTCGCCGGTTTCCACTTCGAAATCTACGGCGGCACGCGTTACGGCCGCCATGTCCATCTGCATGAACATGTCGAAGTTACCGCCGCTCTTTGCGCCGTCGTCCGATTTACTACAACCGGCCAGACCCAGTGCAAACGCAGCAGTGGCAATGAATAAGTGTTTGATTTTCATAATTAAAAATTTGGTTGATTGGTGATAAATTGTCGTTATGGTTTATGGTGTTCCGATACCAGTGGGTGGCCGGCAGTGAACTCGTATAAGCCTTCTTTCCATACACGGCTATCGGGGTAGTTGCCGGCATGGTTGTCCGAATCCGCCGTTTAACCGGCAGGTATTACAGTTTAATCCTCCTTCATATTATATTTAACCGGTACGACCGGTGATCAAGAAAGGATGGGGTAGTTTCTCATTCATAGTTATAAGCGTTTCTATCTTATTGGTTACTAAATATTTTATCTGTTATTCTAACCTTTTGTTCGTAGGCCGTCGCCGGGGTGACTGTTTCCGGGAGCCGGGTCGGTTTACCGGTTACCGGTCTTTTCGTGTCGGATGTACCTGTAAATTCATTTACCGTAATTGTCGCTAACCGCTCCTCGAGAAGTTCCCTCACAAGATTTTCACAACTCCATATCATACCGCAACCCGGTTGGGTCACATTGTGCAGGGAATCCAGATTGGCATTGCCGATATGGAGCCATCCGTCGAAAACGGTTATAATATCATATAGGGTGATTCCGGTGAAATCTGATACGGGAGTTAAAACTTTGGTGTCCGCCACAAGCCATCCGTGCATGATTAGTTTCGATACGGTATATGTTACGGAGGATGCGGGAAGCCCGGTATGGGCTGCGAGTAGTCTTTTGGTAATTTTCTCCTCTCCGTCATACAGCCGGATGATGGTCCAGGATATAATCAATCCCTCCCGTACGGGTTTAGAGAAGAGGTTACCATGATATATATCCGACATAATATATTAGATCGTTAAAAGGTTGAACTACCGCATTACCTACTATGTATATTCTATGCTTATTTTATACCGTCACTTTCAGAGTGACAGTCAGTATTGTTAGGTGATAGATAAACATTTGTTTTACAGATTGATATAATTTTCTTTTGGTAGGATAAACCAAACCGATAGCCAAGCACTATCTCCCGGTTTTTCAAAGTGCCGCCAATTTAATGGTAAGATTATATGTGATATAGGTCGGAAGAATCTGCTATTACCGATGGTGAGAATGCTATAATGGACCGAAACAATTGATAATCAAGTGGAAATGCCTACGTGCGCGGGCACGGGAAGAAAACACCTTATAAAGTGGAGAGATAGGTTATTCGATGGATATAAATGCAGAGGGGGAATGTGGTTTTAATTCCCCTTAAGATCGTTGGTTCCTATGGTAATAAAGTTATTTACTGTAAGTATTTAATAATAAGAGATTATATAGTTATTAAGCAGGTTTCTCGATATTAAATAGGGGTAAAATCTAAAATCC
>JAJBVT010000039.1 GCA_020859685.1 Rikenellaceae bacterium | reverse complement strand
TTTCATAAGGTGAAGTTTATTTGTTATTTCAGGTTTCAGGTCGCCCCCTCCACGGGAGGGTAGCCACGAAATATACAAAATTTTAGTCAGAGTCCGCAACCGCCTTCCACAATATTTGAAATAAATGGCCGCCCCCGGCACCATTTGGATAAAAAGAGTTAAATTTGGGACTGACTCCCAACCCATAAGCCACCCGAATGCCCGGACGTATACCAATTTTCCTGTCGATGCTGCTCCTGCTGACCGGCTGTCCCGGCGAGGAAATCGTGGTGGAAAACGAAAAGGTCAACGAGTGGATTCACGGCATTATGGAGGAGAACTACCTATGGAGCGACTATATGCCGACCGACTGGGAGCAGACCGTTCACTATAACCCCAAGAATTTCTTCAATAGCCTGCTCTATGATGAGCACGATGATATCGACCTCAATGACCTCTACTCCAAAATAGTCTTCACCGGGACCGATTCCGAGTATCAGGCCTATTACGAGGGCGGCTCGGAGTATGCCCTCGAGACGCCCGACTACCATTACGGATTTGCCGCGCGTCTGCTGGCTCCGTCCACTACTTTTTGCCATATAACTTACGTCATACCCGGTTCGCCCGCCGATAAGGCGGGTATTCGCCGGGGAGACTGTTTCCGTACCGCCAATGGTCTGCATATCACAGAGTTGGACCAACTGGAGCAGATGCTCGAAGAGGACACTATCGAGCTGGGATTCTACTATCCGGAAGAGAAGGCGGTGACTCTGCTGAAAGATTTCTACTACGACAACCCGGTCTATTTCGACACCGTGTACGCTCTCACTCCTAAAACCGGATACTTCGTATACAACCATTTCACCGACGGGGAGAACAACTCCTACTATAACGAATTACGCGAGGTGTTCGCCCGCTTCCATGCCGAAGGTGTGGAAAATATTATAGCCGATTTCCGGTTCAACGGCGGCGGCGAACTGACGGCCGCCAGGAAGGTGGCCAGCCTGCTGGCTCCCCTCTCCTCGCTGGGCGGGACGTATCTCTATAAGGAACGTAACGTATCGTTCAACAGGGCGGAACTTTTCGAAGAGGAAAAATTGCTCACCTCCGGCGAGATGCAAGGTTTTAACTGCGGGGTACAGGCGCTCTATATCCTTACCAATAAGAATACGGCCTCGGCAAGCGAACTGGTACTGCACTGCCTCAGACCGCTGTACGAGGATGCGGGATTGAAGTTCGTTCATGCCGGAGAAGTTACGGAAGGAAAAAATCTGGGCGGTATGTGGTTCTCGAATGCGTTATATCAATGTGAAATATATCCGATAACCCTGCGGGTCCACAATGTGCGGATGGTTTCGGGCTACGAATCGGGGCTGGTGCCGGACCTGCCCGTGATGGAGTACAGCAGCGACAATATCCCGGTTACCGAAAGCGGTTACCCTTATATAACGCTGGGGCAGCTGGGCGATATCGCCGGGGAACAGATGCTCCGCCGGGCGATGGACGATATCTACGGTATCGGCGGCTGGCAGGACCTGCTTCCGTCCGACCAGCAGGGCGCGGCCGGTTACCCGGCCGAAACGAGGTCGGCAGCCGTGTACCCGACCACCCTCAACCCGGAAAGGACCACTGTGCGTTACCGCCCAATGACCGAAAAACGGGGAAGATAAATCTTTCGGCAGGTTCCGGCCAGCGGACCGTGGCCACTTTTCTCGGGTACATTCCCGGTTTTAGGTGTCGGCGGAACTCCGGAGACCCGATTGGGCGGATGCGGTGTATTCCAAAACGTGTTTCAGAGAGCCCTTCGTTTCTATGTATTCGGCAGCAGGAAAATTTCTATCTTCGGTGACAGGTCCCGGAATCACTCCTTTTCCATTAAAATCTTTATCCTGTTATATACCCTATCCAGCCCCGGCCTTTCGAGGGGAGTTCCACGGAAGAGGGTTTCGAACCGGGCGTAATCCATTTCCCGGCAAAATTGCTTGTCGAATATGGTCGGATCGATAACCGGACGGAACAGAGGGTTGTTCCCTGCGGGTTTTGCCCCGTTATGCGGGCAGCACCGCTGGCAGCCGTCGCAGCCGAATACCCAGCCGGACAGAGGTTGGTCTCCGTCCTCCGGTAAGGCGGCGAATAGTTCGTCAGCACCCGGTTCGACCGTAAGCCGTGAAAAGCACCGCGACGCGTCAATTGTCCGGCTATTCCCGATAGCTCCAGCCAGACACTCTCCGACACACCGGCGGCAGGAGCCGCAGCCGTCCCGAGTATAGGGCCGGTCGTAAGTGTCGGTCCGGGCGTTAAGCAGCAACTCCCCGAGCATCACCGCCGACCCGAACTGCGGAGTGACCAGCAGTGAGTTACGGCCTATCCACCCCAGCCCGGCCTCAACGGCCCACGCCTTTTCGAGCAGAGGTGCAGTATCTGTGCACATACGCCCCATGAACCACGGGTAGATTGTCCGGAGGGTTTCCGCCATACGGCGAAGCATCGACTTTATAGAATCGTGGTAGTCGGGTGAGAAGGCGTATGATGCTATACGGGGCCTTCCGTCGTCGGGAGTATCCCAAGCCGAATTGCGGTAATTTACGGCGCAGACCACCACCGACCCCGTGGAGGGAAAAAGTTCCCGCGGGTCGGTGCGCTTACCGATATTCCTCTCCATATAACCCAGACTGCCGTGCATCCCGTCTGCCACCCAGCCCTCGAGCCTCGGGGCATGTTCCGATAGGCGACGGTACGGGGCTATCCCGCACAACGAAAAACCGGCACCGAGTGCAGCCTCCTTTACCGCTCGGGCGGATATGGCGGGGAACGGCGACGGTTCACCTCCGGGTCGTTTTACGTCAGGATAATCCGGCATGAGAGGGGAGTAAATATACCGCAAAAATAGTTCGTTAAATCTTCGATTGGAAGAATATTTGTCCTTCTTTGTGACGTATCGCAACCTATCGCACTGAAATTTTTGGCACCGCAACAGGTACCGGACGGGGTTAACCACGGTTAAACCGGATAAATACCGGAGTAATAAACCGCTCCTCGGCAGGCGCAAGAGCAGGATATTGGGAAAGGTGGATAATTTTTGGCAGGCGTATGACGTTCGTAAAATCAAATAAAGGATTAAATTTGTATTGTGCGCACGATGCACCGACGACAGATATGTCATATTCTACATTACGGGAGCTATACCTACGCAGTATAGAACAATATACCGACCGGCCCTGTTCCTCGATGTACGGGGGCGAACGGCTCACCTACGGCGATTTCGCACGTCGGGTAGACAACCTTGCGGCGAGATTCCACGGGGCAGGCCTCACAAAGGGCGACAAGGTCGCCCTTCTGAGCAGTAATATGCCCAACTGGGCGGTCTGCTATTTCACGGCCGTGGTCCACGGACTAATCATAGTACCCATCCTGCCCGATTTCAGTCCCGACGAACTGGATATGATAATCTCCCATTGCGATGCGAAGGCGTTGTGCGTATCGGATAAACTATTCTCCAAGGTTTCGAAAACCGTGGTGGACAAGTTGAATCTCGTTGTACGCACCAAGAACCTGGGCGTAACCGGGCGGGAGACGGCTCACCGTGAATGCCCGCCGCAGGAGATTCCTGTGCCGGTCGTTCACCCGGATGACACGGCGGCAATCATCTACACCTCCGGAACCACATCCACACCCAAGGGGGTGATGCTGTCGCACGCCAACCTGTCCAGCCAGATATTGATGCTCACCGACCTCTTCCCGGTCTATATGGATGATGTCTTCCTGTCGATACTTCCCCTGTCGCATACTTACGAGTGTTCGGTAGGAATGCTCTACCCGTTCAGCCGGGGAGCGCAGGTGGTATACCTCGACAAACTTCCCACCGCCTCCACACTTATGCCCGCCATGCAGGAGGTCCGACCGACGATAATGCTGAGCGTCCCCCTTATAATCGAAAAGATATACAAGAGCCAGGTGGCTTCGCGCTTCTCCAAAGGGCGATTGAAAAGTTACCTGTATTCGAAACGGTGGTTTCAGAAAATTATCCACAAATTCGCCGGGAAAAGGATGGCAAAGATATTCGGGGACAGGATCCGCTTCTTCGGGATTGGTGGTTCGAAGCTGGACGCGGCTACCGAAACCTTCCTGCGGGATGCCGGTTTCCCCTTCGCTATCGGGTACGGCCTTACCGAGACCGCCCCACTTATAGCCGGAGCCATCCCGGGTAATGTAAGGCCGCGTTCGACCGGCCCCGTGCTGAATTCCATACAAGCACGGCTGGAGAATGTAAACCCGGTTACGGGCGAAGGCGAGATTGTAGTACTGAGCCCCAGCACCATGCAAGGCTATTACAAGAACCCGGAAGCTACCCGCAGCGTTTTTACCGACGACGGCTGGTTCCGCACCAAAGACCTCGGCTATTTCGACGGGGACGGGCACCTTTATATCAAGGGCCGCCTCGACAATATGATACTCGGCGCGGGCGGGGAGAATATCTATCCCGAAGAGATAGAGTCGGTTATAAACAGCCATTACCTCGTTACGGACTCAATCGTAACCGAGGACAAAGGCAGGCTGGTGGTTATGGTCCATTTCAACCGGGATGAACTCGAAAGGCGTTACCACGATTTCCGGGAGGAACTGAGC
The DNA here is from genome assembly GCA_020859685.1 of Rikenellaceae bacterium. Lineage (GTDB taxonomy): Bacteria > Bacteroidota > Bacteroidia > Bacteroidales > Rikenellaceae > WRDF01. The sequence continues at coordinate 22,780 of JAJBVT010000039.1, read as the reverse complement.
CATAAGATGGCCGACATAAAGAAGGACGTTATGAATTACGTCAATTCCAAGGTGAGCAAATCGGCCCGAATCTCCGATGTGGAGGAACAGCAGGCTGGTTTCGAGAAGACACCCACGCAGAAAATCAAGCGCTTCAAATACAGCATGTCCCGTAAACCGAAAGGGGAAGATTAAGAGAGAATGTTACGGCTCGCGTTTACCCTACCTTAAGAAATCCTTACCGAAGGCTTTATCACGGCAACGCCCCTCTCGTAACGACCAACTTGTTAAGCAGATGCGATAATCCCCTGAACCGACTGATTTGCGGCTATCCGGATAGGAGACAAATTTTCTACGGCTACGGACATCCCTGATGCCCGTGGCTGTATTTTTGAGAAAAAAGGTGCGGAGTAACCGTAAGATTTTATTATAATATTACGTTCGATGTAATACGGGGCCTAATTTATATATTTGTTACGTCTATCCGATAAAAATGCGCATCCGTAGAAAAAACAGAGCAGGTCTTCCCGGAGAGGAAGGGGTCAATACCGACACCGTTAGGGTGAAGATGTCTGACGGGAACCCCCTCGGGCGCATCAAGCCACGGAACGCCATCTATCCCGCAATTATAGGCCTTGCGGTGATAATATTCCTGTTTATGCGTGATTTCGACCCCCGGGTGTTCGACGATGTGGATTTCACAGTAGGTTCCGTGTTCTGGCTTCTGCTTGCGGTAGTGTTTATGTGCGGCCGCGACCTGGGCTACATGGCCCGCCTGAGGACCCTTAGCGGCGGTCGGTTATCTTGGGCACAATGTTTCAGGGTGATAATGTTATGGGAGTTTACTTCGGCCGTAACCCCATCGGCAGTGGGAGGAACCAGCGTAGCAATACTCTATATCCATAAAGAGGGTATATCCGTGGGGCGAAGTTCGGCTATGGTTATGCTTACCTCGTTCCTCGACGAACTCTATTTTATCGTGGTGTTCCCGCTGTTGATTTTCTATTTCGGAATCGACAAGCTATTCTTTACCAATCCCGGCGAAGACCTGCTGACAACCGGGATTATGGCTTTCGCCGTAACGGCATACGCACTTAAACTCATATACCTGTTGATACTCAGCTACGGCCTCTTCTTTAACCCGCGCGGACTGAAATGGCTGCTGATGAGGATTTTCAAACTCGGTGTGCTACGCAGGTGGTATCGGGCGGTAAATATCGTGGGTACCGACATCATAAACAGTTCAAATGAAATAAAGGGCCAGGGAGGCAGGTTCTGGGGTTCGGTACTGCTTTCGACCTTTTTGTCGTGGACCTCGCGTTATCTGGTTGCCAACGCTATGGTGATGGCTTTCTTCTCACTGGGCGACCACCTGCTGATGTATGCCCGTCAGGTGGTTATGTGGATTGTAATGCTTATCCTGCCGACTCCGGGCGGTAGCGGTTTCGCCGAGTATCTGTTCACCAACTATTGCAGCGACCTGATTGCCGTGCCTGTCGAACTCCAACTCAGCGCTGCGGCCCTGATAGCCTTCCTTTGGAGGGGGGTCACCTATTACCCATACCTTATAATAGGGGCCGTTATGCTTCCCAAATGGATTACCGACAAGTTCGGGAAGGGTAGGAAAAAACCATGATATCATTGCGGTCACCCGGACCGCCGGAATTCCCGGCAGTGCCGCCCGCGCTTGTGGCAAGAGGTTTAAATAATTAGGGGAATATTTTTGGATAAAATATTTTTATTATACCTTTGCACTCCGCAAAAGAAGAAAACAATAAAAATATATAGCGATGAAAAGGACTTTTCAACCCTCCCGCCGGAAGAGGATCAACAAATACGGGTTCCGCCACCGGATGTCGACCCCCAACGGTCGTAAAGTGCTTGCGGCCCGCCGCGCCAAAGGCCGGAAGAAACTCTCGGTTTCGGACGAAACACTCGCGAAATAATACTTTTTACCGCTCGGTTTACGTTATATCAAGGATGTCTGCTAAGGCATCCTTTTTTGGTACCGTATGCCGACAACCGGAACAGATTTTATATCTTTGCCCCATGCACCCGGAGCGCTCTAATGCAGACATAGAACGGATTGCGGACAAGGCCGCGAGAGGGGCCAGAATAAGTCCCGAGGAGGCTGTCGCTCTCTGGAACGACGCACCGCTGGCCCTGCTGGGTAAAGTGGCTACGGATATAAAGAGGGGCAGGAGCGGCGATAAGGTCTATTACAACCGTAATTTCCATATCGAGCCTACCAATATTTGCCTGTTCCGGTGCCGGTTCTGCTCCTACCGCAGGGAGGAGGGCGAGGAAGGTGCATGGAATATGAGACTGGACCAAATCGTGGAGAAGGCCCGCTCGTTTGCGGGCAGCGGCGTGACCGAGGTGCATATTGTGGGTGGAGTGCACCCGGACCACGACCTGACGTTCTACGCCGAAATGATACGGCGGGTCAAGGCGACCCTGCCGCAGGCAACGGTCAAAGCATTTACGGCAATCGAGTTGGCCTATATGATTAGCCGCAGCGGTCTGTCGCTGACCGACGGGCTGAAACTGCTCCGGGACGCCGGTATGGAAGCCATTCCGGGCGGGGGAGCGGAGATTTTCGACGAGGAGGTGCGCCGTAAGATATGCCCTGAAAAAGGCAGCACCCGGCAGTGGCTCGAAGTGCACGAGGCGGCCCACGGGCTGGGGATACCTACCAACGCCACGATGCTCTACGGACATGTGGAGAACATCGGCCACCGTATAGACCACCTTGACCGGCTCCGCCGGTTGCAGGACCGTACCGGGGGTTTTAACGCCTTTATCCCGCTAAAGTTCCGCAGCCGGGGTAACGATATGGAGGGATGCGGCGAGGTGGCCGTAACAGAAGATTTGCGGATGCTGGCCTTGTCGAGGATTTATCTAGACAACTTTCCGCACATAAAGGCTTACTGGCCGATGTACGGGAAGACCACCACGGAACTTGCCCTGTCGTTCGGCGCGGACGATATCGACGGGACGATAGACGATACCACGAAAATTTACTCGATGGCCGGTGCGGGCGACACTAACCCTGCCATGACTGTCGGCGATATAGAAAGACTCGCGGCCGCGGCAGGTTACAGGGCCGTGGAGCGGGACACGTTTTACAACGAGGTCGTAAGGTAGCACGTAGTTGCGGGCCGGTATTACCCGGTGCTGCGGATACATCTACAACCGGCCTCCCTGAACTTAAATAACATATTACAGATGGATTTCCTTAGGAAAATATATGCCTTTGTGGCCGGGCACCGGCTGGTAAGGCACCTTATACTGGCGCTGTGCGCTGTGCTGGTGTTCGTATTTATTACCAACATCCTGCTGAACCTGTTTACCCGCCACAATACGAGCGAAGCGGTGCCGGACTTCTCCGGAATGCAGGTTTCGCAGGCTGAAGCGGCATCGAAAGGGGCAAGGCTTATTATAGACGTTACCGATTCGCTCTACGTTCCGGCATACGACGGCGGGGTGATACTCGACCAGCTACCCAAGCCGGGTACAAGGGTAAAGAAAGGGCGCAGGGTGCTTGTTACCATCAATTCGCATAAACAGCGGATGGTAGACGTCCCTTACGTTACGGGTTATTCGCTGCGGCAGGCAAAAAACAATATCCTTGTGGCCGGGCTTGAAATCGAAAAACTTATCTTCCGTGAAGATATAGCAGCCAATAATGTTCTGGAGGAGCGGTTCGGCGGAACCGTCATCACCCGCAACGGGCAGGTTCAGGCCGAGCAGGGTTCGGGAATCACACTGGTGGTAGGGACCAATGAGGACAGTCCCAGTCCGGTGGTACCCAAACTGATAGGATTTCCGCTTAACGAAGCGAAAAGCCGCCTGTGGGAAGCAGGGCTGAACGCTGGAAAGGTCGAGTACGATGCGGACATCACACTTCTGACCCGGTCCTCTGCAAAAGTCTACGAGCAAGGTCTCGGTCAGGGGGCCCGGGCGCGGTCCGGAACGGAGGTGTCGCTCAGGCTGACACTGGATGCGCAAAAGATTGAACAGGGCAGTAAATCGTCCGACACAGCTGCGCGGCGCCGCGCCTCGGCCGAGGAATAGACGTCAGGAATCGACGGGAAATAAAAAAGATGGATAAGGAAAGTAGTGCGCATAGGAGGCCGGAACATGCAGGCACTGGAGGCTCTGCCGGGGGAACGGATAACACCGAGAGCCAGCGCATAGGTGAAACGGTAATTCATAGGTCGGATGATACCGGACCTGATATCCCCGTCTCGTCGCATGAGGCTGACGGAGAACCGGGGTCGGTCACGTCGGCGAACGGGGAGACCCTCAGATTGAGGCCCGACAACAGACTGAACCGCGCCTTAACCGACACTCCGGACAATGAAGACGACGAAGCGCAGGATGAACTCTACGAACATTATAACCTTACGGTCGACAAGGGTCAGGCCATGCTCCGCATCGATAAGTTCCTGACCAACCGCCTCGAGAGCACCTCTCGCAACCGTATCCAAACCGCCGCCGACAGCGGCAATATCATTGTCAACGGCAAACCGGTAAAGGGGAGCTACAAGGTGAAGCCGCTCGACGTGGTGTCGATAGTCCTGCCCTATCCGCGCCGTCAGCTCGAAATTATCCCGGAAAATATTCCGTTGGATATCGTGTACGAGGACGACCACCTGATGGTAATAAACAAACCGGCCGGGATGGTCGTCCATCCCGGACACGGCAACTACTCCGGGACGCTCGTAAACGCGCTGACCTTTTACCTGCAAGGGTTGGAACTGTTCAGTGAAGGCGATATGAGGGCCGGGCTGGTACACCGCATCGACAAGGACACCTCCGGGCTACTTGTGATAGCCAAAAACGAGAAGGTGCATGCCCGGCTGGCCCGGCAGTTCTTCGACCATACCATCGAGCGCCGTTACTGGGCTCTGGCATGGGGCAACCTTCCTGAAGACGAGGGCACAATCACCGGCCATATAGGACGGAGCGTCCGCGACCGGCTCAAAATGCACGTATACGCGGATGGGGAAGCGGGGAAGCATGCCGTAACCCATTATAAGGTACTCAAAAGGTACGGGTACGTCACCCTCGTGGAGTGCCGCCTCGAAACCGGCCGGACACACCAGATACGCGTACATATGGAGTGGCAGGGCCACCCGTTGTTCAACGATGCCCGATACGGGGGCGACCGCATACTTAAAGGAACCACGTTTACCAAATACAAACAGTTTATCCAAAACTGTTTCACTGTAATGCCGCGGCAGGCGCTCCACGCAAAGAGTCTCGGTTTCGAGCACCCCGTTACCCGCGAACGGCTGCATTTCGACTCCCCGCTCGCCGCCGACTTCCAACAGGTTTTAGAGAAATGGGACAACTACGTCGCCCACCGCGACACGTTCGAGGAAGACGAAGTTCGGGAGAATCTGAGCGCCGTAATGTAGCGCCCGGTACGCTGACGGACCTGATGGGGGGCTGGCAATTATTTTGCTATGCCCCTATTTACTTTAAACGCCCGTAGAGAGGCAGGGAACGGAATAATCCGTATATTTATTTCTCCTAAAAGAGTCTACCATGAAGACACGTAGTTTTACTATCGTTAAACCCAATGCAGTAGCGGCGGGCAACACGGGCAGGATACTGGAGATGCTGGCTGCCGCCGGATTCACCGTGCGGGCGTTGAAGATGGTCTGTTTCAGCCGTAACGACGCCTACCGGTTCTATGCCGACCATATCGGCAAGACTTTTTTCGGAGAACTGGTGGAGTTTATGACCTCCGGTCCGTCCGTGGTGGCAGTCGTGGAGCGGGAGGATGCGGTTACCGCGCTACGGCAGCTCGTCGGTGCTACCGACCCGGCCAAGGCAGCCGAGGGTACCATCCGGAGGCTCTACGGCGAGAGCCTGACACGAAATGCCGTACACGCTTCGGACAGCGACGGGCATGCCCAAAGGGAATGGAGCCAGTGGTTTACCCCCGATGAGATAATGGAAGCGGAATACCACTTCAAAGAAGCGTAACCCCGAAACACACACCCATAATTACCGACCTGACGAAGTTTGCAAAATTTATATAAAATAAGCCCGGGAATATCCTATATTCCGGCTGTTTCAAGCTATTTCGCGAAAATGGATTAACTTTGTAAGTCCCCGCCAACGGCAGGGACGATACTGCAAATACACGGGATACAAGGATTGAGATGAAAGAATTTAAGCGTTATCTGGTTACTTCAGCTTTGCCTTATGCCAACGGTCCGGTCCATATAGGGCATCTGGCCGGGGTATACATACCTTCGGATATTTACGTGCGATACCTACGCCTTAGGGGGAAGGACGTGGTGTGGGTCTGCGGTTCGGACGAACACGGGGTCCCCATCACTATTAAAGCCCGTACCGAGGGGGTGACGCCGCAGGATATCGTGGACAAGTATAACGCGATGATTAAAGATTCGTTCGCCAAACTGGGCATCTCTTTCGATATATATTCCCGCACCACCTCTCCGGTCCATGCCGAGACCGCTTCGGCTTTCTTCCGCACCCTTTACGATAAGGGCGAGTTTACCGAGCAGACCACCATGCAGTACTACGACGAGGAGGCCAAAACATTCCTTGCCGACCGGTACGTTATGGGAACCTGCCCGCATTGCCAGAACGAGAGGGCCTACGGCGACCAGTGCGAAAAATGCGGAAGTACCCTCAACCCCACTAACCTGATAAATCCCAGAAGCACTATAACCGGTTCCGCGCCCGTAATGCGTGAGACAACCCACTGGTACCTGCCGCTGGACCGCCATGAGGCTTTCCTGCGCGAGTGGATCCTCGAAGGGCACAAGGAGTGGAAGGCAAACGTCTACGGGCAGTGCAAGAGTTGGCTCGACCTCGGATTACAACCGCGCGCTGTGAGCCGCGACCTGGACTGGGGTATACCCGTCCCGGTGGAAGGTGCCGAGGGTAAAGTGCTTTATGTCTGGTTCGATGCCCCGATAGGTTACATATCCGCCACAAAAGAACTTACACCCGACTGGGAAAAATACTGGAAGGACCCGGAAACAAAGATGGTCCACTTCATAGGCAAGGACAATATCGTGTTTCACTGTATAGTATTTCCTGCGATGCTCTGGGCACACGGAGATTTTATACTTCCGGAGAACGTGCCCGCCAACGAGTTCCTTAACCTCGAGAGCGACAAGATATCCACCTCGCGCAACTGGGCGGTCTGGCTCCACGAATACCTCGAGGAATTCCCCGGAAAGCAGGACGTGTTGAGGTATGTGCTCTGCGCGAATGCTCCGGAGACCAAGGATAACGACTTCACATGGCGCGATTTCCAGGCCCGCAACAACAACGAGCTGGTTGCCGTGCTGGGTAATTTCGTAAACCGGGCGCTGGTGCTCACCGGCAAGTATTTCGACGGGGTGGTTCCCGCGGCCGGACAGCTTACGGACCATGACCGCGACGTGCTGGCCGAAATGCCGCAGCTCAGGCGGTCGCTGGAGGAGAATATCGAGAATTACCGGTTCCGCGAGGCTCTGAAGGACGCCATGTCGTTCGCACGTCTGGGGAATAAATACCTTGCGGATACCGAGCCGTGGAAGGTCTACAAAGAGAACCCGGCGCGCGTGGCGACCATTCTTAACGTCTCGCTCCAGATTACGGCCAACCTCGCAGTGGCCATCGAGCCGTTCATGCCCTTCACGGCGGAGAAGATACTGGCGATGCTCGCCCTTTCTAAGCCCGCATGGGAGCGGCTCGGGGAGCAGGACCTGATTACTGCCGGGCACAAGATCGGCACGGCGGAACTGCTGTTCGAAAAAATCGAGGATTCGGTAATCGAATTACAGTTACAGAAACTTGCGGACACCCGCAAGGTTAACACCGAAAATTCGAAGGATGCCGTCGTGGAGCCTCAGAAGGGTAGCATAGCCTTCGACGACTTCGGACGCATGGATATCAGGGTTGCCACGGTTATGGCGGCCGAGAAGATAGCCAAGACCAAAAAACTGCTGAAACTTAAAATTGACACCGGGTTCGACAAGAGGGAAATAGTGTCGGGTATCGCAGAATATTACTCCCCGGAGGAGCTAATCGGGAGGCAGGTGCTGGTTCTCGTGAACCTCGAACCCCGGGAGCTGAAAGGGGTGCTGTCACAGGGGATGATATTGATGGCACAGGACCCGGCAACGGGCAGGCTGGCGCTGATGTCGCCGGATTCGAAAATAGGTCCGGGAGCGGTAGTGAAATAAGGTCCGCACATCGCGGGTACGATACAATCGGCAGGCCGTGCCGGTACGGCAGGTATACACGGTACGAAAGGCAGGTAATTTCGGCAACAGTAGTTTAATTGCCGGAAGGCGTAAAAAACAAGGACGGTATGGAAAATATCGATTGGGGAAATCTGGGGTTCGGTTATCTGAAAACGGATTTCAACGTACGGAGTTACTGGCGCGACGGAAAGTGGCAAACGCCCACTGTCACGTCCGACGAGACTATCACCATGCATATGGCGGCCACGTGCCTCCATTACGGGCAGGAAGCCTTCGAAGGGCTGAAGGCGTTCCGCGGAAAGGACGGTCTGGTAAGGCTCTTCCGGGTGGAGGAGAATGCCCGACGTATGAAAAATTCGGCCGAATACCTGCGTATGCAGCCGCCGACGGAAGAGCTGTTTATAGAGGCGGTCAAGACGGCCGTAAGGGCTAACGAAAAATATATCCCGCCTTACGGTACGGGGGCGTCTTTGTACGTAAGGCCCCTTTTGATCGGCACCGGACCGCAGGTAGGGGTAAAACCGGCGGAGGAGTATATGTTTATGGTGTTCGTTACACCCGTGGGGCCGTACTACAAGACAGGGTTTAACCCGATTAAGGTTATTATAGACCGTTCCCACGACCGTTCGGCACCCCGTGGCACCGGACATGTGAAGGTAGGAGGAAATTACGCCGCCAGCCTTCTTTCCGGAGACCTGGGGCATGAGAAAGGCTATCCCAGCGTTATGTACCTCGATGCATGCGAAAAAAGATATATAGACGAGTGCGGTGCGGCAAACTTTTACGGCATCCGTGACGGGTCGTACATTACCCCGAAATCGACTTCCGTACTCCCGTCCATAACCAATATGAGCCTGCGGACGCTCGCGGCCGATATGGGCCTGAAAGTAGAGCAGAGACCTGTCGAGGTTACCGAACTGGCCACCTTCGAGGAGTCCGGTGCATGCGGAACTGCGGCGGTAATTTCGCCAATCGGCTCGGTTTACGACCCGGACGAGCAGAAGACCTATACTTTCGGGGATACCGCCGGGCCGTGGAGCGTGAAGCTCTACGAAGCGCTGCGTGGTATCCAGCAGGGTGAAAGGGAAGACCCTTACGGCTGGAACACTTTCGTATAAGTAACCTGTTTGCTTCCGCAACGGTCCCATCCGTTACAGAGCAACGTTTTCATAATAAACTTAATCTTAAAAAGAGATAGTAAAAGACCGATGAATTTTGTCGAAGAACTGAAATGGCGCGGTATGATACACGATATCATGCCCGGAGCGGAAGAACAGCTTGCGAAGGAGATGACCACGGCTTATGTGGGTTTCGACCCCACAGCGGATTCACTGCATATCGGCCACCTGGTGGGTGTTATGATACTCAAGCACCTCCAGAATGCAGGCCACCGGCCGGTGGTACTGATAGGAGGCGCCACGGGAATGATTGGCGACCCGTCGGGCAAATCGCTCGAAAGGAACCTGCTGGACGAGGAGACCCTGCGCAACTATCAGGCGGGTATCAAAAAACAGTTCGCAAAACTTATCGACTTTAATTCCGACGCTCCGAACGCCGCCATAATGGTGAACAACTACGACTGGATGAAGGATATGACCTTTCTGGATTTCAGCCGTGATATCGGCAAACTGATTACGGTCAACTACATGATGGCCAAGGACTCGGTGAAAAAACGGTTCAGCGGCGAAGGCGACGGAATGAGCTTCACGGAGTTCACCTACCAGCTCGTGCAGGGTTACGATTTCATCCACCTCTACGAGAACTACGGCTGTAAACTCCAGCTCGGCGGCAGCGACCAGTGGGGCAATATCACCACGGGCACGGAACTCATCCGCCGCAAACTCGGCGGCGAGGCTTACGGTATCACCTGCCCGCTCATCAAAAAAGCGGACGGGACCAAATTCGGCAAGACCGAGAGCGGAAATATCTGGCTGGACCCGAGGTACACGTCGCCGTACAAGTTCTACCAATTCTGGCTCAACGTCAGCGACGAGGATGCCCGAAGCTATATAAAGATATTCACGATGCTGGGCCGTGAGGAGATCGAAGCCATTATCGCGGAACACCATGAGGCCCCGCACGAACGCAAACTTCAAAAAACCCTCGCCCGGGAACTTACCTGCATGATTCATTCGGAGCAGGAATACGAAAAAGCCGTGGAGGCTTCGGCCATTCTGTTCGGCAACGCGACGGCGGACGCTCTGAAGAACCTCGACGAGGAGACTCTCTTGCAGGTGTTCGAAGGGGTGCCGCAGTTCCGGGTGCCGCGGACGGAAATCGCGTCGGGCATAGCCTTTGTAGAGCTGTGCACGACGGCGGCGGCGGTGTTCCCGTCGAAGGGAGAGACACGCAAACTAATAAAGGGCGGCGGCGTGTCGCTCAACAAAACGAAGGTCACCGCTCCCGACCAGACGGTGGGTGAAGCGGACCTGATTGCAGGCAAATACCTGCTGGTGCAGAAAGGGAAGAAGAACTATTACCTGCTTATAGCAGTATAAGACGGGAGTGTCCAACCAACAATGTAGATTATGCGTTTTATCGGATATGTACTGACCGCTTGTATATCGCTCGGCTCGGCTGCCGGGGCGAATGCGCAGGCGGTATCACGGCAAAGGCTGGAGCACAGTATCGCGGCGCTGGGTGCGGCCGGGGAAGCAGGCCGGAAGGCCGGTTCACCGGAAGGCGAGGCGGCCGCAGAATATATCGCCGGGGCCTTTGAAGCGGCAGGCCTGTTTCCCTACTACGCCGGGCAGTACATAGACGAATTTACGGCCGGACCGTTGGTGGGTGAGGCCCGCAAAACCTATCGGAATGTTGCCGGAATTATCTACGGCAGCAATTACGAACTCGACGGCGACTATATCGTTATAGGTGCCCATTACGATTTCAGCGGTCCTACGACGGGATCCTCCAATACGGTTATCGAAGACAACATATCGGGAGTGGCCACACTGCTCGAGTTGGCTTACGCCGTCAAGGAGTGCTCTCCGGGCAGGAACGTGATACTTGTGGCATTCGACGGGTACGAGGCCGGGCTGTTAGGTTCCCGCCGTTTCGTCGAAGAAAATACGCTCCTGCCGGAGGATATCTTTAAGATGGTGAACCTGTCCAGGGTCGGCGCACGACCGGCGGACGGTACCATCCACATTTTCGCTGAAGATACTGCCGCCAAAGAGTTAGCTCACTTCTCCGGAAGCGATAACGGGCCCGCAATTACCGTGGAGTCTGCCGGTTACGGCATGCGCTCCGACACCGAACCGTTCACCCATGCAGGTATACCCACCATATACATTACAACGGTGCCGGAACCCGCTAATCCCGCCGTAGAATCCGATACGGACTATACCACTCTGCAAGCCGTAACCGGCTACGTAGCCGGGTCGGTATGCAGTCTGGCCGGGGACGCAACCATAAAGAGGAATACGGATTCGGTGAAACGGAACCGTAAGCGCGGCCCGCGTTTCGAGGCAGGGGTCTCCGTACTGGCCGGGACCAGCTTCTTCCGCGAAACGGACGGCGATACGAGGGGTAAGACCCTCTTTTCGGGCGGCGCGGGGGTGTACGGGCAGGTTAACTTCGGCAGATACTTCGCCCTGCGTCCGGAGGTACAGTACATTCATTCGGGCAGCCGCCTTTCGACCGGAAGGGCACGGATGAACTCGGCGGTGGTCCCCGTCAGTCTCGTGATACAGACTCCGCCTTATCTCGCCGGTTCACTGCAAGTGCTGGTGGGCGGCTATTACCGCCGTTCGTTCGGGTTCTCCGGGGCGGACTGGTATTCTGGCGGAGACGAGGCTATTCCGATATCCTCGGCAATGTACCGCAACGGTGCGGGAGTGCACTGGGGCCTCAACCTGAGGCTGAAGAGATTCGGTATCGGGGTCACCACCCGTTACGGACTGACAGACCTGTATAGTGTCGGGGCCTCCAAAAATATGCGCGAGAGAGCCACATACGGCACCATATCATACAATTTCTGACACGCTACATAAATGGAGTTAAACATCCCCGAAGGATACACGAACCTGCTCGGTTCGGTCGAGAATACCGAGAAGGCTATAAAATATGTAAAGGACATGTTCCAGGAGAACCTGTCGGCGCAACTCGCCCTGCTGAGGGTTACGGCTCCGATGGTAGTCCTTCAGGGTACCGGTGTCAACGACGATCTCAACAACGTCGAGCGCCCTGTGACATTTCCGCTCAGGGACCTGGACGAACGACCGGCCGAAGTAGTCCATTCGCTGGTGAAATGGAAACGGCTAAAACTTGCCGAAATGGGGGTCGAACCCGGTCGCGGCATATACACCGACATGAACGCCCTGAGGCCGGACGAGGAGCTGGATAATATCCACTCCATCTATGTAGACCAGTGGGACTGGGAAAAGGTTATCACGGAGTCGGATAGGAATATTGCCTTTCTCAAACAGACGGTCAGGCGGATATACGAAGCTATCAAGGTTACCGAAAACAAGGTTTATGTGGAGTTTCCGCAAATAAAGCCCCACCTGCCGGAAGAGATACTGTTTATCCACTCGGAAGAACTTAGGGCCATGTACCCGGACCTGACCCCGAAAGAGCGGGAGAACGAGATTGTCCGGCTTCACGGAGCCGTTTTTATTATAGGCATCGGCCATCCTCTGGGGGACGGCCGCGCGCACGACGGCCGTGCCGCCGACTACGACGACTGGAGCACCGAAAACGAGGATGGCTACAAAGGTCTGAACGGCGATATCCTGCTGTGGAACCCCGTGTTGGAATCGGCGTTCGAAGTGTCCAGTATGGGCATAAGAGTGAGTCCCGGGTCGCTGCGTAACCAGTTAGCAATGAAAGGTGAACAACATAAAGAGTCGCTCGAATTCCACCGGCGCCTGCTCGACGGACAGCTTCCCCATACAATCGGGGGTGGTATAGGCCAATCCCGTCTCTGTATGTTCCTGCTTCGCAAGGCCCATATCGGCGAAATACAAAGCAGCATCTGGCCTGCCGGTATGGTTGCCCGGTGCCGTGACGCTGGTATCTGTCTGATGTGATTTCCGGACCGGTTATTTCCCTTTGATAATTATTTCGGGCTTGTGGTAGACCTTCGAGAACGGGGGTACGCTTTCGGTGAGCCATACGTTACCGCCGACGGTGGTGTCGTGGCCAATAACGGTGTCGCCCCCAAGTATTGTACTCCCGGCGTATATTATCACATTATCCTCGATGGTCGGGTGGCGCCGGACACCTTCGAGGCATTTGCTGACGAAGGTCGCACCGAGGGTTACTCCCTGGTATATCTTGACGTTGTCGCCTATAACCGTCGTCTCACCTATCACTATCCCCGTACCGTGGTCTATATAGAACCGTTTTCCTATTTCGGCCCCCGGGTGGATATCTATTCCCGTACGGGAATGGGCGTATTCGGTTATCACACGGGGAAGGATGGGTATGCCGAGTTTATGCACCACGTGGGCAATACGATATATGGCTACGGCATAGAAACCCGGATAGCATAATATTATCTCCTCCTTGCAGTAGGCCGCAGGGTCGCATTCGGCATACATTTCGGCGTCCTGCATCAGGCCGGTAAAGACAAGCGGGATTTCTGCGAAAAACTTCTCAGTGAGATTATTGCAACAACAGTCCCGGTGTTCGCACACGGGCGTAATTATCTTATGAAATTCCGCCTTCAGAGAGCTCCACAACTGTTCGGTCTCCGGGAGCGGATGCTCCTTCCGGTCGCGCAGGGGGAATAGGAAGTCCACCAACCTGTCGATAAAGGCATGGGTATCGTTGGTGGAAGGTACATCTCGGAAGAAGGCTTCCGTTATCTTATATAGTCTTGCAGGAAAATTATCCGCGCTCATGTCTTCGAATGCCGTTAAAATTTACCGGCGGAAACAGCCCGCCGGTAAAAGATCGAGGGGCATAAATTATGCCCCTGTATTTTTACGTCCGGTTACCGTATCTCGATACTATACGGGAGCATGGCTTTAACCCCTGTCTCGGTCATTAACTGTTTGACGGACCTGAACCGTTCGACCAGGTCGCCCACGCCGTCCTGCGTGGCGCCGGTACGAGCCGTCACCAGTTGCCGCATCAGCATCGCTATGCCGTCGGCCTGGTCCACCACCTGCCATACGCGGAAATCTTCCGCTACTCCGCCACGGTCGGCTGCCAGCGCCAAAGCATCTTTCAGGCCGCCGTAACCGTCTATAAGGCCGTTTTCGAGAGCATTAACGCCCGACCAGACACGGCCCTGGCCGATTTCGTCCACCTCGTCGTAGGTCATATTACGCCCGGCAGCCACATGACCCACGAATGTCGAGTAAACTTCCTCTACGGAGTACATGACGGCTTCCCGTTCACTCTCCGTAAGGCTGCGGTAAAGGCTGCCCAAATCGGCCGACGGGTTTGTCTTTACCACGTCCACCGTAACGCCGAGGTTGTCCCGCAGGGTAGCCGAAATATCCGCCATCAGGCCGAATACCCCGATTGAACCCGTAAGGGTCATACGGTCGGCGAGTATAATATCCGCCGGGCAGGAGATATAGTAACCTCCCGAGGCCGCCAAACCGCCCATCGAGACTATTACGGGTTTAACCTGCCGTGTAAGTTCCATCTCCCGCCATATAAGTTCCGACGCGAGTGCGCTCCCGCCGGGCGAATTGACACGCAGAACGACGGCCTTGGTCTTTTCGTCCTTGCGGGCACGGGCCAGTCGGGCTGCAATATCGGTGCCCACCACGTCCGAATCCGGGTCGCCCCCATCCACAATATCCCCGTCGGCATAAATAAGGGCTATTTTATTTTTGGAGGTCTTTTTGCCGTAAGATAATCCGGCCGCTATATAATCCGGGAGAGAGACATATTTCTGATTTTTGGTATCGTTCGCGGATTCTTCGAGCGATAAAGCACGCATATCCGCAAGAGCCTGCGTCACGGAGGTACCCTTTACCAGCTCTTTGACCAACCAGTCGGCCTGGTCGCGGTAGACGAGGGCGTCCACCATACCGCACTCCATTGCATGGCCGGCAGAACGGACGGTAAGATCCGAAGTGTAACCCGAAAGGATCTCCGTGTCGATACTGCGCGACCGGGAAATGTCCTCGAGGACCGTACTCCATATTGTATTTGCCAGTGTAGTATACTGCAACCGGTTCTCCGGACTCATCGAGGTGAGCATAAACGGCTCCACGGCCGATTTGAACGTGCCGTGGCGGAGTATTTCAACATCCACCCCGAGTTTGTCAATCAGGCCCTTGTAGAACATCACGCTCATCGAAATGCCCCGCCAGCTCAGATCGCCCGCCGGGTTCAATAACACCGCGTCGGCCACCGAGGAGAAATAGTAACCCATCTGGGAATAGGAGTCGGAATAACTTACCACGAATTTACCGGACTCTTTAAACCCCTCTATAGCCTGCCTCAACTCCTCGAGGTTAGCCGCCGAGAGCGACCCGGCACCTGACAGGTCTATATAGATACCTTTTATATTGGAATCGACCGCCGCCTTTTCCAGCGCCATAATAGCTTGCAGCAAGGTATTCGACTTGTCCACCGTCACACCGCCAAGCAGGCTGAACTGCACCGGAAAGGCCGATGGCGAATCGGATATACCGTTGCTGAGGTCTATTTTCAATACCGAACCGGATTCCACCACGGGCGCCTCGTCGCCCATGAACGAAGCTAAACTGGCAACGAACATAAAGCCGACGATACACATTATAATAAAGCCCACCACCACGGCGAGCAGGGCCGCCCAAAAAGTTTTCATGAAAGTCATAATAGTGCTGTTTTCGTTTCGAACACCGTGCCCGGCCCCTGTTTTGCCACGAAGGTAGAGACCGGACGGGTTTAATCCTGTAAATATAATAAACTTTACTTTCATACCATACTTTCGTGGTGGGCGGTCCGGCTCTGTTTTCGATACCTGCCGGAAGGTTTTACGGGGACTAAATAGTTATCTTTGCATAAAAGTTATCATAAAAAAGAGATGAAAAAAGAGGTCGACAAAGTACTTGACAGCATCATTCACCCCGAAACAGGGCTGTCGTTAAGAGCCTCGGGCATTGTGGAGAGCGTCGCCATGTCGGACGAGCGGATAGCGGTAACGCTGCTGTTCAAACGGCGCCGTGACCCGTTCGCCAAGTCCATCGCGAGGCAACTCACCGAAGCCCTTACGGCGGAGTTTCCGCAGATGGGCGAAAAGATACATATCGAAATCAAGGAGGGTGAACCGCAGACGGCAGGTGAGCCGGACAAAGCGGACGGGATGGCCCGTGTGGGTAAGATAATAGCCATTGCCTCCGGAAAGGGCGGAGTCGGTAAATCGACCGTGGCCTCGAACCTTGCCGTGTCGCTGGCGGCGACGGGATACAGGGTGGGGCTTCTCGATGCGGATATATACGGACCTTCGCAGCCCAAGATGTTCGGGGTGGAAGATTTCGTACCGGCGGCCGAAATGAGCGGCAACCATGAAATGATAGTTCCGGCGCACGTTTACGGAGTAGAGCTGATGTCGGTCGGATTCTTTATCTCTACCGACGACGCCCTGTTATGGAGAGGGCCGATGGCTACCGGGGCGCTCCGGCAACTGATACACCAGACCCGGTGGGGTGAACTGGACTACCTGTTGATAGATATGCCCCCGGGAACGGGCGATGTGCACCTGACCATACTGTCGGAACTTAAAATCGATGGGGCCGTAATCGTTTCTACCCCTCAACAGGTAGCGCTGGCCGATGTCCGCCGCGGTATCGCAATGTTCCGTTCGGATAAGGTGAACGTGCCGGTACTCGGGATTATCGAGAATATGGCCTGGTTCACCCCCGCGGAGTTGCCGGACAACCGTTACTATATATTCGGGCGGGGCGGGGCCCGGGAACTGGCCATCGCGGAAGGCATAGATCTTATAGGTGAAATTCCTATAATACAGTCCGTTATGGATGGGGCAGACACGGGTAAACCCGGTGCCCTCCCCGGAAACAGGGCTGAAATATACTACCGGGAAACCGCGCAAATAATAGTAGATAAGTTGGGTAGGAACTGTTGATAAACCCTGCCGGATGTGTCGTCAATTTTTAGCGCTTAAAAATCAACTGCTATTGTAAAACCGGAAAATCCGGCTATACCTTCGGGGCGGAGAAAAATGCAAGGAAAATCTTTCATATAAAATCAACCGCAGGTATTAAGGTTTGCTCAAACCAGTGTTAATTTAATATTAAGTGTTAACTGTCGGTAATAGTAATCGACAGGTGTCGATAACCGGATGTTTTCCGTATTATTTCCCCATCCGGGGCACGGCACATTTGTTGAGCGATTATTATAACTAAATTTGTAGGACCGGAACGGGAAGTTACTGACAATATCAACACCCATTATTGTTCTTCTTTCTTTAAATTTTTTTAAAAGGTAAAAAGAAAAATAAATAAATGTTTGTCGGTGAAATGTGTCCGCGGTAAAAATGACCTTATGGATAAGCAACAACTCATCGAAGCCATAGACAACCTCCGCAGGGAGAAAAACGCCGTTATTTTGGCCCACTACTACACGGTGCCCGAAGTGCAGGAGATAGCCGACTTTATCGGCGATTCTCTCGCTCTTTCGGAGATGGCGGCGGAGACCGAGGCCGATATTATCGTATTTGCCGGTGTACACTTTATGGCCGAGACGGCCAAAGTACTTTCGCCGGGGAAAAAAGTGCTGATTCCGGACCCGGAGGCCGGGTGTTCTCTGGCGGAATCGTGTCCGGCCGAGAGATTTGCCGAATTTAAAGCCCGCTATCCGGGGCATACGGTGGTATCGTACGTCAATACTACGGTCGATGTGAAGGCCCATACCGATATCTGCTGCACCTCCTCGAATGCGGTGAAGGTTATAGAGTCAATTCCGGCAGACCGGCCGGTGATTTTCGCTCCCGACAGGAACCTCGGGAATTACCTGAGGAGCCTTACCGGCCGGGAGAATATGGTGATATGGGACGGGGCTTGCCATGTCCACGAGGAGTTTTCGCTGGAGCGCATCCTCCAGCTGAAGGCGGCCCACCCGGAGGCCAAGGTGCTTGCCCATCCCGAATGTAAGGCTCCGGTACTTCTCGTGGCCGATTTTATAGGGAGTACGGCCGCCCTTTTGAAATTTACGGAAGAGGACGATGCGGACACGTATATCGTGGTGACCGAATCGGGTATTCTGCATCAGATGCAGAAGGCGAACCCCTCGAAAACTTTTATCCCCGCACCTCCCATCGACTCCACCTGCGGATGCAACGACTGCGTTTATATGAAGATGGTTACTTTGCAGAAAATTCATGACTGCCTGCTTCGGGAGGCGCCAGAAGTCGAAATCGAGGAGACTGTCCGGCAGGCCGCATACGGCTCCATCCGCCGGATGCTCGACCTCAAATAACGCGCAGGTAATAATTTATAAGGTAACGGTTCACTTATGTTGGTGGATTGTTACCTTATTATTTTTACATTTGTAGGTTAAGAAACTACTAAATACGTTGATATATGAAAAAACTTTTCTTATCGGTAATCGCTGCCGTATTTGTTTCGACGTTCGCGGCCAGAGCGGATGAGGGGATGTGGCTGCTGCCCGCCCTCAGGGCGATGAATATCGTAGATATGCAGTCTAAGGGGCTCGAGATAACGGCCGAGGATATTTACAATGCCAACGGCAATTCGCTGAAAGACGCAATAGTGATTTTCGGGGGTGGATGTACCGGGGAAATAGTTTCGCCGGACGGTCTGCTGTTTACCAACCACCACTGCGGATACGGAGTTATTCAGGCCCTCAGTTCTGTTGAGAACGATTTTCTGAAATACGGTTTCTGGGCTAAAGACCGTAGCGAGGAGCTACCATACGACGGCCTGTCGGTGACTTTTGTACGGCATATCGAGGATGTAACCGGCATGGTATTGGCGGGGATAGAACCGACGCTTCCTCAAGTGGAAAGGGAGGAGAGGCTGGCCGAAGCCATAAGCGCGTTGACCGAGGAGTATTCCGCTCGTCCGGAATTCGCAGGTATGACTGTCAGGGTGAACTCTTTCTATGGGGGGAATATGTATATTCTTTTCACCTACGAGATATACAAGGATGTCCGTCTGGTTGGAACTCCGCCCAACTCCATAGGTAAGTTCGGGGCCGATACGGATAACTGGATGTGGCCGCGCCATACGGGGGACTTCTCCGTGTTCCGCGTCTATGCCGACAAGGATGGAAAACCGGCCGAATATTCACCGGAAAACGTGCCTTACCAGTCTCCGGTGCACCTGAAAATTTCTCTTCGCGGTGTGGAGGAGGGCGACTACGCGATGGTAATGGGATTTCCCGGGTCCACGCAGCGTTATATGACCAGTTATGAGATCGACCAGGTGCTGGACGTCGATTTTCCCAATCGAATACTTATCCGCGGGATGAGACAGGATATCCTGCGGGACGCCATGTATGCGGACGATGCTGTGAGGATTAAATACGCGGCCAAATTTTCGTCTTCGACCAACTACTGGAAGAATTCCATAGGTATGGCCGGTGCGCTCGTTAAACTGGGCGTAAAAGAGCAGAAGCGGACGCAGGAAGATGCCTTCCGGGCTTGGGCCGCCGCCGACCCTTCGCGGGCAGTCTATACCACGGCCCTCGATAAGATTGCCGAGGCCGTCGGGGGACGTATCCCGAGTGCACATACCAGCCAGTATATGGCCGAAACACTTATGAGGGGAGTAGAGCTGGTAACCGCGGCATCGCTCGCCGCATCGGTGCAGTCCGGTCAGGATACCATATCGGACGCCTATATAACGAGGGTGGTAAACAATTCGCAAAAAAACTTCTACAAGGATTACGAACCGGAACTGGACCGTAAGGTGGCAAAGGTCATGCTGCCGCTTCTCAGGGAGAATATTCCCGCGGAGTCGTTACCCTCCTTTTACGGGGTTATCGACAGCGAATACGGCGGGGACGTGGACGCATACGTGGATTACCTTTTCGATAATTCTATCTTCGCTACCCACACGAAATTTTCAGCGGCCCTGGAGGCGCGTGAATTCGACCGTATAACATCCGACCCGGCCATAGCGTTCCGTGAATCGGTACAGGAGGCGTTTCAGGCGGCGACGAAAGAGTTGGGCAAGTGGAACGAACTCTACCGCGAAGGTCACCGTCTTTATGTTGCAGGTCTACTCGAGATGGAACCAGACAAGCTCCATTATCCGGATGCCAATTTTACCATACGGCTCACTTACGGTACGGTGAAACCCTACAAACCGCGCGACGCCGTCTGGTACGACTACTGGACAACCCTTACGGGTGTTATGGAGAAAGAGGACCCTTCGAATCCCGAATTCGTGGTACCCGATAAACTCAAAGAACTTTACTACTCGCAGGACTATGGTCCTTACGGTGAGGACGGGCAGATGCCGGTCTGCTTCCTCTTCGACGGCGATATTACGGGCGGGAACTCGGGCAGCCCGGTGCTGAACAGCCGGGGGGAACTCATTGGTCTGGCATTCGACGGTAACTGGGAGGCCATGAGCGGGGATATTACCTTCGAACCCGAGTTGCAGCGTTGTATCAATGTGGATATCCGATACGTACTCTTCGTAATCGACAAGTATGCCAACGCGGGATACCTGCTCGAAGAGTTGACAATCGTGGATTAGCTTGTGTTCTTTATGAATGTAAGACTGCCGTTACCTAAACGGCAGTCTTTCTTTTTGCCGTGGGGCGGGGGACATTGGGCTAACACGGAAATAATATCGTACATTTGTAGGATATACAATTTTAGAGTTATGAGTAATACGACGGAAGGTGCCGGTACAGGGCGGCCGCTCAATTTCCTCGAGGAGATAATAGAGGGATCCATTGCCAAAGGGGAGACAAGAGTTCATACCCGGTTCCCGCCGGAACCGAACGGATACCTGCATATCGGCCATGCCAAGAGTATCTGCCTTAATTTCGGCCTTGCCCGTAAATACGGTGGCCTGTGTAACCTCCGGTTCGACGATACCAACCCGGTAAAGGAGGATGTGGAGTATGTCGATTCCATCAAGGAGGACATTACGTGGCTCGGTTTCGATTGGGCGGGCGAATATTACGCTTCGGACTATTTCGGGCAACTTTACCAGTGGGCTGAACTATTGATTGTCAAAGGTAAAGCGTATGTGGACGACCAGTCGCAGGAGCAGATAAGGCAGACCCGGGGTACGGTGACCGTTCCCGGAATCGACAGCCCGTGGCGTAACCGGACGGTGGAGGAGAACCTCGATCTTTTCCGCAGGATGCGGGCGGGGGAGTTCGCCGACGGGGAGAAGGTCCTGAGGGCGAAGATCGATATGGCCCATCCGAATATGCTGATGCGCGACCCGATAATGTACCGCATTATTCACACGAACCATCACCGTACAGGGAATGAATGGTGCATATATCCGATGTACGATTACGCACACGGGGAGAGCGACTCCATCGAAAAGATAACCCATTCGATTTGCACACTCGAGTTCGATGTCCACAGACCATTATATGACTGGTTCATAGAGGAACTCGGAATTTTCCCCAGCAAGCAGTACGAATTCGCAAGGCTTAATCTTACCTATACGATTATGAGTAAGCGTAAGTTATTGCAATTGGTTGATAACAAATATGTTAACGGATGGGATGACCCTCGGATGCCGACAATAGCCGCACTCCGCAGGCGTGGGTATACACCCGAATCGATCCGTGCTTTTGCCGAAAAGGTAGGGGTAGCAAAAAGGGATAATATCATTGACTTAGGTCTGTTGGAATTTTGCGTCCGGGAGGACCTGAACAGGCGTGCCGAGAGACGTATGGCGGTCATCGACCCGGTTAAGGTCGTTATAACCAATTATCCCAAGGGTAAAACGGAGTATATAGAATGTGTGAATAACCCTGAGGACGAATCGGCAGGTAAACGTGAGGTTCCATTTTCCAATATAATCTATATCGAACGGGAGGACTTTATGGAAGAGCCGCCGAAAAAGTATTTCAGGCTATCTCCCGGGAAGGAAGTACGGTTACGGTATGCATATCTTATTCGGTGCGATGAAATCATAAAGGATACGGACGGCAAGGTTATCGAATTAAGGTGCACATATGACCCGGAATCATCCGGTGGAAGTTCTTCCGACGGGCGCAAAGTTAAAGGTGTGATACATTGGGTTTCGGCTCCGCATGCCGTGGATATCGAGGCACGTCTTTATGAAACCTTATTTACTAAGGAGAATCCCGATGAGGTTGAGGAAGGCAAAACTTTTCTCGACTACATAAACCCGGATTCACTCAAGATTGTAACTGCTAAAGCAGAGCCTTCTTTGGCTGAAAGTGCCGTAGGGGATAAATTCCAGTTCGAGAGAATAGGTTATTTTACTAAAGATAAGGATTCGACCGCAGATAAGCCCGTTTTTAACCGCACGGTCACGCTGAAAGATACATGGGCTAAATTAAACAAATGACAAACAATTATTAAAAGCAGAAGGGCCGGTTGAATTACCGGCCCTTCTGCTTTTAATAATTGTTTGTTTGTTCCACGTGGAACAGTTATATACTTTAATTTGTTTATATACTTC
>JAJBVT010000111.1:2644-5336 GCA_020859685.1 Rikenellaceae bacterium | reverse complement strand
CCGCCACCCCGGCCGCGCACTCCGTCCAGTCCCCGCCTGACTCCCCGTCCGCCGTCCCGCGCCCTTCACAGGTCGAAAACGGCAGTTTCACCGCCGCCGAGGCGGCCGGGTCAACCCGCCCGGCGACGGTCCGGTCGCAGGCGTTGTATATAAATACGTCGCCGGGGCGCTGGTTCACCGCCACGCGCATTTTGCTGGCGGCATACCGGCCGAAATCGTAGTCGTACCGGTCCAGATGGTCGGGCGTGATATTGAGCAGCACGGCGATATCGGCCCGGAACCGGTACATCCCGTCCAACTGGAAACTGCTCAGTTCCAGCACGTACCACTCCCGGTCGCACCGGGCCACCTGGGCGGCGTAGCTGTCGCCCACATTGCCCGAGAGGGCCGCGTCGTACCTGGCGGCCTTCAGGATTTCGTACACGAGCGTTGCCGTGGTGGTCTTGCCGTTGGAGCCGGTGATACAGATGGTCCGTCCGCGGGAGTAGCGCCCGGCGAACTCTATTTCCGAAACCACCGGTATCCCCCTCTCCGCGAAGTGCCGTACCACCGGTGCGCTGTCCGGAATCCCGGGGCTTTTGATAACTTCCGCGGGCGACAGGGCATAGACCCGCTCGTGTCCCCCCTCCTCAAAGGTGATACCTTCGGCCCGTAGGCTCTCGCGGTAACGCGGGGCGAGCGTACCCCCGTCCGAGAGGAACACCTCGTACCCCTCTTTGCGCGCCAACAGGGCCGAGCCCCAGCCGCTTTCGCCTCCCCCGAGTATCACCATACACTCTTTTCCGGCCATATCAATCGGATATATTATTTTCGAATTCGTCACACTCCTCACTGGCCGCCTCCGGCAGGCCCACTCCGCCCGACAATTCATCCGGGCTTATGCCCGGCATCAGCCTCTTTTTGAACATATCTTTATAAAACCTGTACCGGTGGTCGGGCCTCCGGCCGTCGTCCCCTTCCTTTATACTTTCCGGTAACCATCCGGAAATAGGGCGATACAGCCGTCCTCGACGGCATGGAGATAATAAAATGCCGACAGGGGAGGTATTCCGGTCCTACCTTCATATATTCCCGCATATTTTCCCGTATGATTAACGTATCTTAAGCGTTACGAGCGTAATTGCCGCCAGCAGAAGCTGGACAATCCAGAAGCGGATGGTTATCTTCGCCTCCGGGTAGCCCTTAATCTGATAGTGGTGGTGGAGCGGCGACATCAGGAATATCCGCCTGCCCTCGCCGTATTTCCTCTTGGTATATTTGAAGTAGGATACCTGTATTATCACCGACAGACCCTCCACCAGGAACACCCCGCACAGAATCGGCAGCAGCAGCTCCTTTCGTATCAACAGGGCGAACACCGCTATCATCCCGCCGATGGCCAGACTCCCCGTGTCGCCCATAAATACCTGCGCCGGGAAGCAGTTGTACCAGATAAATCCGATAAGCGCCCCGAGGAACGCCGCGGCGAACACTACCAACTCCCCGCTTGCCGGTATGTACATGATATTTAGGTAGTCGGCATAGATAACATTACCGCCCAGATAGGCCAGTATTCCCAGCACGGCCACAATCGAGGCCGACACTCCGGCCGACAGCCCGTCGAGCCCGTCCGTCAGGTTGGCGCCGTTCGACACGGCGGTAATGATGAATGTGGCGGCCAGAATATAGATTATCCACGTTATCATATCGCTGGTGCGGCTGTCGCCCGGGGCGAACCAGTGGTAGTCGAACTCGTTGTTCTTCACGAACGGGATGGTGGTTTTGGTCTTGGAACCCTCGTCCGAGAGGTAGACGGTCCTGCGGTCGCTCTCCCCGCCCGTCACCCTCACCTCCGCGTTGAGGGTTCCCGGCTCCACCTTCTCCTTCACGATTATGTTCGGGTTGAAGCACATGAACGTGCCCACGATTATCCCGAGCCCCACCTGCCCGAATATCTTGAACCGCCCCTGAAGGCCCCCCTTGTTTTTGCGGAACACCTTTATATAGTCGTCCAGAAACCCGATGGTACCCAGCCAGAGTGTGGAGAGTATCATCAGGCGGATGTAGATATTGGTCAGGTCTCCGAACAGCAGTATCGGTATCAATATGGAGCCGAGTATCACCACTCCGCCCATCGTGGGGGTGCCTTTCTTCTCCATCTGCCCCTGGAGGCCCAGTTCGCGGATATCCTCGCCTATCTGCTTGCGCCGCAGTATATCGATAACCTTCCGCCCGAATATCATCCCTATCAGAAGGGCGAGGATTATCCCCATCGCCGCGCGGAACGACAGGTATTGGAACAGGCCCGCGCCCGGAATATCGTATCTGGCGTCGAGCCATTGTATCAGGTGGTACAGCATATATCTTATCTTTTAACTTATTTGGGGTTCGTTTCGTTTTATCCGTTTTCTATATATCGTGAGGGTTACTCCCCGTTCCCGTTGAAAATGCCCATCGCCCTGCGGACCTCCTCGCGGTCGTCGAAGTGCGGCTTCACACCGCAAGCGACAAGGTATGTCCAACCCGCGACAATGTATGTCCCGCCCGAATCCCGGTGGTCGTTGCGAACACCGCCCGTCTTCTGACAGGTCCCGTCTCCTTTGCCCGCCGAGGCCCGTAATGTGGCCCGCATCCGCATCCCGGTGTGTCTCATGACTCTTCCCCGCGACGAGACTCGTTACGTGGTTCTCATCCGCGTCCCGGTGTGTCTCAT
>JAJBVT010000111.1:0-2544 GCA_020859685.1 Rikenellaceae bacterium | reverse complement strand
TTCCCCGCGACGAGACTCGTTACGTGGTTCTCATCCGCGTCCCGGTGTGTCTCATGACTCTTGCCCGCGACGAGGCTCGTAACGAGGCCCGCATCCGCATACCGGTATGTCTCATCACTCTTGCCCGCGACGAGAAGTATCTCCCGGCCCTTGCCCGCCCGCGGAGTACCATATCCGGCCCGGTGCCATTTTGTCCGACGGTACAGCATATCTTTTTTTCACATTCAGTGAAGGTTACTACCCGTCCCAACAAAAATGCCCATCGCCCTGCGGACCTCCTCGCGATCGTCGAAATGCGACTTTACCCCGCACGCGTCCTGATATGTCTCGTGGCCTTTGCCCGCGACGAGTACGATATCGCCCGGTCCGGCCATTGCAACGGCCGCCTTGATAGCCTCCCGCCGGTCGGCGATACTCAGGTGGCGGACGGTGGGGTCCAGCCCCGCCTCCATATCGGCGATAATGGCGCGCGGCTCTTCGTGCCGCGGGTTGTCCGAGGTAAGTATCGCCATATAGCTCTGCGTAGCGGCGATAGAGGCCATCACAGGGCGCTTGGCCGCGTCGCGGTTGCCGCCGCAGCCCACCACGGTGTAGAGCCTGCGGTCCGGGTGGCGTATCTCGTTGATGGTGGAGATAACGTTTTGCAGAGCGTCCGGGGTATGGGCGTAGTCGACCACGGCCACCCGCCCGTCCTCCGAGCGGATTACCTCGAACCGGCCGTCCACCGCGCCCAGCGAGCTTACCGCCTGCAGCACCTCGACCTTCTCCTGCCCCAGCAGCCGGGCCGCGGCGTAGACGGCCAGCAGGTTATAGGCATTGAACCGCCCCACGAACCCCGTCCAGAGTTCGGCCCCGTCCATATCGAGGAGCGTACCGTCGAAGTGGGTCTCCAGAATCCGGCAGTGGAAATCGGCCCTGCGCCGCAGCGAGTAGGTATACCTGCGGGCCTTGGTGTTCTGGAGCATCACTTCGCCGTTGCGGTCGTCCGCGTTGGTCAGGGCGAAAGCCCCGGCGGGCAGGGCGTCGAAAAAGAGTTTCTTGGCCCGGATATATTCGGCGAAGGTGCCGTGGTAATCGAGGTGGTCGTGGGTGATATTGCTGAACACGCCCCCGGCGAAATCGAGTCCGGCCACGCGCCGCTGCACGAGGCTGTGCGAGCTGACCTCCATAAAACAGTAGCCGCACCCGGCCGACACCATCTCGGCAAGCATCTCGTTCAGGCGCACCGGGTCGGGGGTGGTGTGGGTGGAGCCGAGCGTGCGCATACCGGTGCGGTACTCGACGGTCGAAATAAGACCGGCCTTATAGCCGAGCCTGACGAACAGGTCGCACAGCAGGGTGGCGGTGGTGGTTTTGCCGTTGGTGCCGGTCACCCCGACGAGTTTCAGTTTACGCGACGGGTAGCCGTAAAACGCCGCCGCGGCCTGCCCGAGGGCCGCTGACGAGTCGTCCACCCGGATATATGTCGCCCGCGGGTCTCGCTCCGGGGGCATCTGTTCGCACACCACGGCCGCGGCACCATTGCCGACCGCCTGGGCGATATAGTCGTGGCCGTCGCTCGCGGCGCCCCTCACGGCGAAAAAGAGGGTGCCCGGCCCCGCGGTGCGCGAGTCGAACCCGAGCGAGCGTACCTCCGCTGCGGTATCGCCCGCGACCTCCGCTGCACCCGTAGCCTCGATAATATTTTGCAGTGTTACAGCCATTTACCTGTTTGTTTCGGTATATTATACTCCGGTGAAGTTACGTCCGCTGGGCCGACGTGCGGCCCTCCGGCGGCGTCTCGTCCGTTTGGCCGACTTGCGTCCCTCCGGTGGCGGGGTCGCGAGCCGCCGACGTTCTTTCCCTGTCATTCCCGAACGTTTTTCTTTCTGAACCTGTCATCCCGAGCGCTATTCTCTAACATGTCATCCTGAACGTATGTGAAGGATCTTCCTTTACAAGATGTTTATATGAGGGAGATTCTTCGCTTTCGCTCAGAATGACATCATAAAAATAGGTAACTATATACCATTTTGCACAACTTGTTTATAGCGGCCCGCTACCCCGCCCCCGGCGGGCCGCACGTCTGCAAAGCAGACGTATTTCATCTAAGTGTAAACATGTATGTAATTACCTAAAATATTGTAGCCTGTCATCCTGAGCGCTATTCTTTTTAACCATGTCATCCTGAACGTATGTGAAGGATCTTCCTTTTATTTGTGTTAATATGCCGGAGATTCTTCGCTTCGCTCAGAATGACATCATAAAAGTATTATCTGTCATCCTGAAAGTATTCTTTCTAAACCTGTCATCCCGAGCGTTGTTCTTTCTAAACCTGTCATCCTGAACGTATGTGAAGGATCTTCCTTTTATATTGTATTTATCTGCCGGAGATTCTTCGCTTGCGCTCAGAATGACATCATAAAGTATTTTATCTGTCGTCCCGGATGCCTCCCGCATCCGCAAAACATACCCCGCAGGCACCCTGCTACACCCCCAGCGTCAGATGCACGGTCTGGCCCCGCACCGCCCGTGCCCCTTCGGCCACCGACTGCCCCGTCACCC
>JAJBVT010000009.1 GCA_020859685.1 Rikenellaceae bacterium | reverse complement strand
CGACCTACACCATACCCCTCGGGGGGCTGCTGATAGTGCTGTTTGCCGGTTGGGTGATGGACAAGGGGCGGTTCCGCCGCGAGCTCACCAACGACGGCAGGTTCGGCACCTCGACATACGGCGCCATCCGCTTTATGGTGAAATTCGTTATACCGATGGTGCTGGTTGTGCTTTTCCTGAACCAGTTGGGAATTATAAAGGTTTGACTCGCAAATGCCGTGATAGTTACGGTGCGCTGAACTACTCTTCCAGCAGGGCCAAATATTCGTCCTCTTTGGCCCTCATCAGGGCCGCTTCGGTTTCGCTTTTGTCTCCGTAGCCGCAAAGGTGCAGCATGCCGTGGATAATAACCCTCAGCATCTCCTCCCGCGCGGTCACCCCGTAACTGCGGGCGTTATCCCTTACGGTTTCGGGGTCGATAAATATATCGCCCGAGACGGTACCGGCGGAGAGGTCCGAATAGTCGAATGTTATTACGTCCGTGCGGTAGTCGTGTCCGAGATAACGGCGGTTAATATCGAGGTGACTCCCGCCCGAGCAGAATATATATGCCACCGGGCCGCACGAATATCCCTCCCTCCGGGCGCACTCCTCCACCCACCGCGCCACGGCCTTACTGCCGCGCAGCCGGTACGACGAACCGTCGTTGTGAAAAGTTACCTGCCCAGCCATTGCTCGGGGTTGAGGTTGGTGGTCTCCTTCCAGATTTCGAAGTGCAGGTATACGTCGTCGGGGTTGCCGCTGTCGGCAAGTCCGCCCACCCGCTGGTTAAGGCCGATATTATCGCCCGCCCTCACGGCAACCGAGGCAAGGTTGGCGTAGAGTGTAATGTAGTCCCCGTGCCGCACCATGACACAGTTGTTATATCCCGGCAGTGCGAACACCTTGCTTACCGTGCCCTCGAATACGCAGTTCACGGCCGAGCCGCGTTCTCCGGCTATATTGATACCCTTGTTATTTACGGTTAAGCCCCGCTGTGTAGGGTGCGGATGGGTGCCGTAACGGTCGGTAATTACACCGCCGCGCACCGGATAGGGCAGTTTGCCGCGGTTTTCGTCGAACCGGCCGGACAGCTCGGTAATGTATCGGTCCTGCGCTTCGGTGCGCTGTTCCGCCTGATTACGGCGGGCCTCCTCCGCTATGAGCCGTTGTATCTCCTGTTGGGCCTTGTCTATCTGCTGCTGCTTGGCCCTCACTTCACCGGCTATGCGGGATTCCTGCTGAGAGAGTTGGTTGACGCTGGAGCGGTACTGCGACTCGTCTCTGCTGAGTGTGGTAAGTTCCTGACTGTGGGATTGTTTGGTTCCGTCGAGTTCTTCCCGCTGGCCGTTGAGCTCCTCGATTTCATTGCCGATATCCTGCGCCAGCGCCATCAGCCGGGCCGCTTTGGCTTCCCGGGCACGGTTATAGCGCCTCATATAGTTTATCCTCCGGGTGGCGTCCTTGAAATCGTCGGCCGCGAAGAGGAACAGTGCGAAATTGTTGAGACGGTAATTCCGGTATGCCTCACGGACCATCGCCGCGTATTCCTCTTTGAGATGCTCCAGCTCGGCGGACATGGCGCCTACCGTCCCCTCGCGCGAGGATATCTCCGCCTCCAGCAGGGCTATCTGTTTCTCCAGCGAGGTTACCACCTCCCGTCGGCTGCGGATACGCGACTGCACGAGTTTGAGCTCGGTCTGGTTGAGTTCCTTGTCCTTTTTGGTTTTCTGTAGCAGTTCGTTACTGCGGCGTATCTCCTCCTCGGCCTGCCGAATTTGTTCCTGAAGGGATTGTACGGTGGTCTGCGCACCCGCCCCGAAAGTAAGAAGGGTGAATGCGGCCACAAGTATGTATATCAGTTTCCTTCCCATATATAAGGGTTAGTGTTCTGGTCATGGCCGGTATAAACCGGACGGCTACTGCTGCCGGACAGCCGCCCGACCGGGTTTAATTGCCTGCCGCCGTACTCTCCAACCGGCTGTTTATCTCTTCTTCTTCATGCCCCGCTTCGAGCGCCCGTTTCCAATATACGGTAGCCATATACTCCTCGCCCAAAGCATGAAGGATGTCCCCGTAATGTATCAGCAGCTCGCTGCTGTTGCGGGTATCGAGCGCTATCGCCTGCCGGATTGCCGTCTTTGCCTCCTCCAACCGTCCGAGTTTGAACAGCGCCCAGCCGTAGGTATCCATGTAGGTGGGGTTGGACGGTTCGAGCTCCATCACCCGTTGCGCCATCCGCAGGGCCTTCTCCAACTGTTTGTTCTGCTCGCTGAGGTAATAGGAATAGTTGTTGAGCACCATTGTATTCCCGTCCCACAGCTCGAGGGCCTTGTCGTAGTACCTGTAACTCTTTTTCTCGTCGCCCGCACGGTGGTATTCGTCGCCGATTACCCCGAGGACCACCGACCTTATAGAATCGCCTTCGCTGTACTTCAGCGCCGTCTCGTACGATTTCAGCGCATCCCTCGTGTTTCCCATATAGGATTGGGTACCACCCAGGCGCACATAGAGTTCCGGGTTAGTGGGAAACCTCTCGAGGGCGATTTCGGTATATTTACGCACCGAGTCGTTCCGCTGTTTATATGCCTCCATCCCGATAACGTCCATGTAGGGCTCCATTTCTTCACGGGGTTTGGCTATATAGTCCTTATGGACCTGAAGAGCATCCTCGAAATCGCCCCATGCCAGCATATTATTTGCGTACAGGCCCACCACTCCGTAATCGTCCGGGTATTGCAGGTATAGCAGGCTTATAAGTTCCCGGATATGGAAATAGTTCTCCCGGTAAAAATTCCGGTTTCCGGTAATATCCCGGATAAACTGGGTCTTAACGTCGAGCGTCAGTCCGGGGTTCTGCAGGAGCATTCTGCCGGTGGAGAGGTAGTTCTCCGCGTCGCCCTTAATTCGGTAATACTCGTTCATCGACCCTATCACGTCCAGCCCGTCCGGATTGAGCGCGAGCGCCATATTGTAGTTCTCCAGCGCGAGCGAATCCTTGCGCCCCTCGGCATAGAGCTGTGCCAGCGCGAGGTACCCCTCGTAGTTGTACGGGTATGCGGCCACGAGGCTCCGGGCCTCCTCCACGGCCTGGTCGAACAGGCCTGCGGCCACAAGAAGTTCGGTCTTGTGCTGAGCCAGCTGTTCGATTTTGCCCATAGCGTTCTCCGCCTTGTCCAGCACCGCTATGGCGGCGTAGGGCTGGTTGGTCTGCTGGTATAAAAGGGCCAGCATACCGTAATTCTCCGGGTTGCGCGGGGCCATGATTACCAACTTCTCGTAAGACCTCTTCGCGCTTTCGTAATCGCCCGTCATCACGAACAGGCGGGCCTGCTGGCTTGCATACCACGCGTTTGCCGTGTCGAGTCCGACCGCTTTGGAGCTGTATTCCAGCGCCCGTTGCGGCTCGGAGTACATCAACGCATTGGCCGCCTCGAAATACGACGGGGAGTGCCCGGGGTCGAGCCTGATAGCCTGGTCGAACCACTCCGTCGCAGCCGCGTAGTTCCGCTCTATTTTGAGACTCTTCAACCCTTCGGTAAAGTAGTATTGTATTAATTTGTCGTCTTCGAACCCTTCCGGGA
Source organism: Rikenellaceae bacterium (assembly GCA_020859685.1). Taxonomy (GTDB): domain Bacteria; phylum Bacteroidota; class Bacteroidia; order Bacteroidales; family Rikenellaceae; genus WRDF01. Next base: position 25,273 of record JAJBVT010000009.1, on the reverse strand, counting down.
TGCTGTCGGCCGCGATAACCTGCCCGTACGACGGGACCGGCAGGCCGCACATCAAAACAGCGACAGCGGACAGGAGCGTCCGACCCGTCCGTAAGACTGCAACGTATATTTTGTCAAGAATATTCACCGGTAACCGTAACGCTTCCGAGCGTGTTGTTAGTCTGGCCGTTTGCGTTTTATAATGCCGGGGCGAACTGCCTGAGGAACCTTACGTCGTTCTCAAAGAACAGGCGTATGTCCCTCACCCCGAATTTTAGCATCGCGATACGCTCAATGCCCATGCCAAAGGCGAACCCGGTATATTCGTTGCTGTCTATGCCGCACGCTTCCAGCACATTGGGGTCGACCATGCCGCAGCCCAGAATTTCGAGCCACCCGGTGCCCTTGCAGACGTTACATCCCTTGCCGCCGCAGAGATTGCACGAGACGTCCATCTCTGCCGACGGCTCCGTGAAGGGAAAGAACGACGGGCGCAGCCTGATTTTAGAATCCTCGCCGAACATCTTCTTGGCGAAGTAGAGCAGTGACTGCTTCAGGTCGGCGAACGACACGTTGCGGTCTATATACAAACCCTCCACCTGGTGGAATATACAGTGCGACCGCGATGAAATCGCCTCGTTGCGGAACACCCTCCCGGGGCAAATCACCCGAATCGGTGGCTTCTGGGTCTCCATGACCCTCACCTGTATCGAACTGGTGTGGGTACGAAGAAGGATATCGGGGTTCTTTTCGATAAAGAACGTATCCTGCATATCTCGTGCGGGATGGTCCTCGGGGAAGTTGAGGGCGGAGAAGACATGCCAGTCGTCCTCGATTTCGGGCCCGTCGGCCACGGTATATCCCAGCCGTGCGAATATCTCCACCATTTCATTCCTCACTATCGAAATCGGGTGCCTCGAACCGGGGTAGTCGTTGGTTCCCGGTCGGGTCAAATCGTCCGTCCCGCCCCCGGCCGCGGAGGCCGCGGAAATCTCCTCCTTCAGCGAGTTGATACGATCGAGCGCGGCGGATTTTAGCGTGTTTATCTTTTGCCCAAGTTCCCGTTTCATTTCGGGTGCCACGGTCCTGAACTGGTCCATAAGGGCTGTAATCTCCCCTTTCTTCCCGAGCAGTTTTATCCTGAACTCTTCTATTTCGGCTTCCGCCTTCGGCCGGAAATCCTCGACCCTGCGGAGCAGCTCTTCTATCTTGGCTATCATGTTTTGGTAATTATTCTTACTTTTACACCGTTGGCGCCAGCGGACGGTCCGCCCGGACCCGGCTACCGCGCCTCCGACCTGCCGTAACGTCTGTCGGCGCTCTCCACAGCCGGAATGTAACCGTCAAAGTTAAGAATTATTTACGTATGACACGCATCCTTACCGCCTTTATATCCATGATGCTGCTCCTGCCGTTACGGTCCTCGGGGCAGGATGTGGGTATCGTACTGAGCGGCGGAGGGGCTAAGGGGTTATACCATATAGGAGTGATAAAGGCGCTGGAGGAGAACGGAATACCCATAGATTACATCTCCGGCACCTCGATAGGGGCCGTTATCGGCGGGCTGTACGCCGCCGGTTATACCCCGGAGCAGATCGAGGCCGAATTTTCCTCCGCCCGGATACAAAACATCCTCTCGGGCAGGCTCGAAAGGGACAACCAGTACTATTTCAAGCAGATGCACCAGAACGCGGCGATGATAACGATACGCCTCGACCTGAAAAACAAGGGCCGCAAGGCCCGTATCCCGTCCAATATCGTGCCCGCCGAGCCGCTCGATATGGCCATCGCCGAGTTTTTCACTCCGGCCACGGCCGCGTGCGGCGGCGATTTCGATTCTCTTATGGTTCCCTTCCGGTGCGTGGCTACCGACGCGGCGGGCAGGCAGGAGGTGGTATTCCGCGGGGGCGACCTCGGGAAGGCCGTCCGGGCGTCCATCGCCGTACCGCTCGTCTTCAGTCCTGTCAGGGACAGCAGCGCCCTCTACTACGACGGGGGGATATTCGACAACTTCCCGTGGAGACCGCTATACGAAGATTTCCGGCCCGATATCCTGATTGGGAGCATCTGCACCGAGACCGGCGTAGAGCCGGACGATATGAGCACCATCGATCAGGTGTTCACCGTTACAACCATCCATACCGACTACTCGCTGCCCCGTGAAACGGATATCCTTATCTCGCGCGATTTCACCGGCGTCTCCACTATGGACTTTGCCCGGGCCGTAAGCCTTATCGAGGCCGGATACGAGGACGCGGTTAGGGCCATGCCGGTTATAAAAGGCACCATCCGGCGCAGGGTCCCGCCGGGCGAACTCGCCCAGCGGAGGGAGGTATTCGCCGCCCGTGTACCCGGTAACCTGATAGGCTCGCTGCGCGTGGACGGTCTCAACCCGCACCAGGTGGAATATGTGGAGAACACGCTCGGTTACGGCCGGAACGCCCGGGAGAAGGGCTACGATTTCGACGATCTGGAACGGGGATACTACAAGCTGTTGGCCGAAGGCGAAATGACCGGGCAATACCCTTCCATAACGTATAACCCCCAAACCGGCAAATACGATGCGGTCCTGCACCTCACTGCAAAACCGAGCTTCCGCATTATGGCCGGGGGCAACGTTTCCTCCACCGCCCTGAACCAGGCCTATATCGGCCTGGAACTCAAATATATTTCACGCGTGGCTTCGAGCTGGAACCTCGACGGCTACTTCAGTTCCTTTTACAGCTCGGCCGCAGCCGGGGGACGCACGGATTTTTTCCTCGGCACAACCCCCGTATTTTTCGGTTACGGCGGGTCGCTTAACTTCTACAACTATTTCAAATCCAACTACGGGTTCCTTACCAAGGGTAACGATATCACCTACTCCAAGCTGGACGACCACTACGGCACGGTAGCGCTCGGCACTCCCGTAAGCCGCCATTCGGTGCTCTCGCTGCGGGCCAACGGCGGACGCAACGAGTACCGCTATTTCCAGCAGGCGGGTTACGAATCTGCCGACACGATGGACCGTACCCGCTTCGTCCACGGCGGCCTTCAACTCGAGATGGACTGGCGCAAGATGAACTACGCCATGTATCCCACCCGCGGGGTGAGGCAGACCTTCTCGGTTATCGGCATCCGGGGTATCGAATACTTCAAGCCCGGTATGAGTGGTACGGACCTCGGGCAGGGCCGAATGTCCCGCAAGCGTCAGTGGTACGGGGCCAAATTCTCGCGCGAACAGTATTTCCGTACCCCGCCCGTAAAATGGTTCTCGTGGGGCTACCTGTTCGAAGGCGTCGCGACGACGCATCCGAATTTCGGGAACGAATACGCCACCAATATCTCCTCGCCCGCCTTCACTCCCACGCCTCACAGCCGGATTATCTACATGAAGGAGTTCCACAGCGAGACCTACGTGGCGGCCGGGCTGATGCCCACCTTCGAGTTCACCCCATCGTTTTACCTGAAAATGAGCGCTTACGTGTTCATTCCCGACAACTATGACGGGGTGAAGGAGAGTATCCGGCAGAGGACGAGGACCATCTTCGACGGGTCGCTGGTCTACCAGACATTTCTCGGGCCTATCAGCCTCTCGGTATCGAAGTACGATACACGGCGCAACAACTGGTTCATGACTTTCAACTTCGGGCTGGCGGTGTTCAACCGCAAAGGGTTATTCTATTGACGTTCAATAAGTATGGCAAAGATAACGGCAGGCAGGGAGAACAAACCCCATATCGGAATATTCGGGCGGTGCAACGCGGGCAAGAGCACCCTGCTCAACTTCCTGACCGGCACGGATACGGCGATAGTATCTCCCCGGCAGGGTACCACGACCGATCTGGTCCGGAAATCTTACGAAATAATCGGTTTCTCGCCCGTCATTTTTATAGATACGGGCGGCATAGACGATACTTCGGAACTGGCCGCGGAGAGATTATCCCGCACCGGTGAAGCTATCCTGCAATCGGACCTGGCGATAATAGTCTATACCTCGTGGGGCGCCCCGGAGGAGGCACTGGCCGGGCGGTTTAGGGATAGCGGGGTGCCATTTATAACCTTGCAGAACCTCCGAACCGATACGGTCCCGGGCAGGCCCGCGCCTCCGGGGACCGGCGAAGGTAATCTCGCCTTCGATATCGCGACTGCCGCTCCGGCCCGTCACGATGAGCTTACAGGGCTTATAAAAGCGGCCTTGCCGGAGGAAGCAGTCCGACCGGCGAGAATGTTCGCCGGGCCGGCGGTTGCCGGGGGGACGGTCGTCCTCGTCTGCCCCATCGACAGCGAAGCCCCGGCCGGGCGGATAATACTCCCGCAAATGCAGGCGGTGCGAGAGCTGCTCGACATCGGTGCTACGGCTGTCGTGGTTCAGCCCGGACAGCTGCCCGGTGCGCTCCGGATGTGCCCGGCGCCGCGGCTGGTGGTCACCGACTCGCAGGCGTACCGCGAGGTACGCGATTGCGTACCTGCGGAGATAGAGGTTACCACTTTCAGCATCCTTCTGGCCGCGGCTAAGGGGGATATGAAGCTCTATACCGAGGGCCTCGATGCGGTAGACCGCCTGCGCGACGGAGACCGGGTGCTGATTGCCGAAAACTGCGCCCATCAGGTAAGCTGTGACGATATAGGCCGGGTAAAAATCCCGGCGTGGCTGCGGGAATATACGGGCTGCGACCTACGGTTCACAGTCGTTGCGGGGTTGTCTCCCATGCCGGACGACCTGGCCGGGTACGCGCTTATGGTCCAGTGCGGCGGTTGCATGGTCACCCGCACCCAACTGCGTAACCGTATCCGCCGGGCCGCCGCGGCAGGGGTACCAGTAACCAATTACGGCATGCTCATCCGTAAAATAAGGTAAACCGTCCCGCCGGTAGAGAACCGCAATCCGTAATCTGTAATGCCCCGAAACAGGTGGCGTAAACATCCGCGGCCCGCAAAGTAGTTCCGGAAACAATGGGAATAATCCGCCGACTTTATTATCTTTACTGTCCGACTTAAAACCTGAAATATTATGAGCGACCCGAAAGAGTGTCTCTATTGCCAGAACAACCAGACTCTGCACGACCTGATGATTGAAATTGCGCAGCTGGACGTATCCCGTGTTTTCCTCTTTAAGGAACAGACCTACCGGGGCCGTTGTCTGGTGGCGTACAAGGACCATGTGAACGACCTGTTCGAGCTCACCGACGAGGAGCGCAATGCGTTTATGGCCGACGTGGTGCGGGTGACCCGCGCTATGGACAAAGCCTTCGGCCCGGCGAAAATCAACTACGGAGCCTATTCCGACAAGCTGTCCCATCTCCATTTCCACCTCGCACCCAAATATGTGGACGGTCCCGATTACGGGGGTACGTTCACGATGAACCCCGGCAAAGTCTATCTTTCGGACGGGGAGTACCGGGAGCTTATGGAGGCCGTTAAAAAACACCTTTAGTCGCCAGTGGGCGGGATTCCGTACAGTCCCACCGTCCTTCCGATACATTAAAACAAGGTATGTGCTAAATGATTTTACACATACCTTGTTTTTTACACCCTTTTCTTTACCACTCCCACAATATACCTCTCGATACCGCTTTCTTACCCCGCCCTTTGTTCCGAAACCATTCTATGCTCCGGTTTGTACATTTTTCCGGGACGGCAACACGAGCCTGTTATTGTATAGCAGGAAGGTTCGCCGCCCCGCCCCGATTCGGGAATTATTACTATCTTAAGCTTAAATTTTTGGTTATGGCAATATTCGAAGTTACCGGGGGACATACCCTCCGCGGAGATATAGAACCGCAGGGCGCAAAGAACGAAGCCCTGCAAATCTTGTGTGCGGTACTGCTTACGCCGGAAGAGGTTACCGTCGGCAATATCCCGGAAATCGTGGACGTGCTGGAACTCATCGAGTTGCTCCGGCGGATGGGCGTGAAGGTTACCAAGCATGAGACGGGGAAATACTCGTTCCGCGCGGACGATGTGGATCTGGACTACCTTCTTACGGAAGATTACAAAAAGCGGGCTTCCAAACTGCGCGGCTCGGTAATGATAATAGGCCCGCTCCTGGCCCGTTTCGGTGTAGGTTACCTGCCCAAGCCGGGCGGGGACAAGATAGGCCGCCGCCGGTTGGACACCCATTTCATCGGGTTCCAGAAGCTCGGGGCCACCTTCGATTTCGATATCGCAGACGGGTTTTTCGCCGTGGAGGGGCGCGACCTGAAGGGGACCTATATGTTGCTCGACGAGGCGTCGGTAACCGGTACGGCAAATATCGTGATGGCCGCCGTCCTCACCCCCGGCAAGACCGTTATCTACAACGCCGCCTGCGAACCCTATCTCCAGCAGCTTTGCAGGATGCTGAACCGTATGGGCGCTAAAATTTCCGGTATAGCGTCCAACCTGCTTACAATCGAGGGGGTCGATTCGCTTGGCGGAACGGAGCACCGCCTTCTTCCCGATATGATAGAGGTGGGCAGTTTTATCGGCCTGGCGGCAATGACCCGTTCGGAGCTTACGATTAAAAACGTCTCTTTCGGAAACCTCGGTATTATCCCGGCCCAATTCGCCCGCATGGGGATACGGTTCGAACAGCGCGGCGACGATATCTACATTCCCCGTCAGGAGCACTACGAGATAGACACTTTCCTCGACGGGTCCATTATGACCATCGCCGACGCCCCGTGGCCGGGCCTGACGCCCGACCTGCTGTCGGTCTTTCTCGTGGTTGCCACGCAGGCCAAAGGCGCCGTGCTGATTCACCAGAAGATGTTCGAGAGCCGCCTCTTCTTCGTGGACAAGCTCATCGACATGGGGGCGCAGATAATACTGTGCGACCCCCACCGGGCGACCGTCATCGGGCACGACCACAAGATAAAACTGCGCGGCACGAGCATGTCGTCGCCCGATATCCGCGCAGGTGTGGCGCTGCTTATAGCGGCCATGTCGGCCGAGGGGAAGAGCCGTATCCAGAACGTGGAGCAGATAGACCGTGGCTACCAGAACATCGACGGCCGCCTTAACGCCCTCGGCGCAAGTATCACGAGGATAAACGACTAATTGCCGGGGTACCTGGTATCGAAGGCCGCATAACCGAACACCATCCGGTAAAAGACCACAGCCGAGGTGAGGCCCTTGTCGGGAAAGACCTCCCGGTAACGGTCCGTAAGGTCTTCGGAAAAATAGACGGCAGGTTCCCGTTGCGAGGGCATGCTGGCCCTCGAAGCCACCGTATGCAGCTCGAAAAACGACTTGTAATAGAAGATGGCCTCCGACGTCTCCTCGATCAACCTGAGTGCCCGTACCTCCGCATCGTCCCCGTCTGTCGCCGTGATTTCGAGGTAGATACTCCCGTCCGCCGTATGGTGACAGAACCGGCGCTCCACTCCGCCTTCCCTGTCGTAACTGTAAAAAATTCCCCTTTCTTCCCGGGATAGGATATATTCGTAATCGTAACCGAAAAGCAGGGTTTTTTGCATATCCTCGGCAATAAGTTTTTCGGTCTCCTCACCCACGCCTTTGATTTCCGGCACGAGGTAGTCGAGCCACAGCAACACTCCCGGCTCCGATACCAGCACTTCCAGTTTTTCCTGCTGCCCGAGCAGACGGTCCGTCACCGTCACGGTGGTCGCGCCTTCGGTTTTACCAGTTACCTTCACGGCGCCGTATTCGTAGGACTCCCCGTATACCACCTCTGCGGTGGCTATGGCCGGGTCCGCCACTTTCACCTCGTAATTCTTACTGCCCCCGGTGATTTTGACCGTCGCGGACGATATTCCTTCGAGGATGCCGATTTCGTTTACTTCGAGAGCAAACGAACCGGGCCATTCCTCTTTATCGTCTCCGCATGCGCACAGGCACACTGCGGCGACCACTGTTATCAACAATCTTGTGTACTTCATTTTTCGTCGGGTTTATGTTCGATGGTTTTTGAAATATTGTCCTAATCTCCGTCCGGTATCCTGCCGTATTCGAGCAGAACCGTATAGGTGGCCGATACCTCGTTTATCTCCGCATCCGGATACAATGCTAGGTACTCCGAGGTCAGTTCCTCGTCGAACCGTACGGCATGGACCGTGATTTCGTTTCGGGTCCCGGGTAAAGGGGCGTCCAATCCGAAGAAATCGAGGTACCTACCCACTCCGCTCGGTGCGCCTTCCGTGTCGAGCCGGAGCCTGCGGGTAACGCCGCCGCCCGTATCCATCAGCAGATAAATACCGTCGCCGCCCTGCTCGTGGGAAATTTTTATCCGCTCCACTTCCCCGCCTTCCGACACCGCATACATAGTACTGCCGGGCCCGGATGTGAGAACATACTGCCGTGGCCCGGCAAAGGGGGCACCCTTCTCTATTTTCTCCGTAATCTCACGGGCGGCATCGGTGTCCGGCGTCGCTACCGTGTAAGCCACATAGTAAAGCGACAGCACGAGGCCCGCTTCGTACACCTCGACCCGAAGGTCCTGCGAGCGGCCCGACGCTTTGTCGGTGACGGTAACGGTCGCCGTTCCCGGGCATCTGGCCCCGAGCGATAAGACGAACGGATAAGAGGTTTGGATGGATAGGATGGATGAGTTGATGACGGTCGCCTCCACGATATTCCCGTCCGAAACGGAGACGCCGTAATCACCGCTTCCTGTAATACCTATGTAAACAACTTCCGAAACGTAGAGGTCGGCATTTTCGGTCTGGAGTTTAAAGTCCTCCTTATCGTCACTGCATGCGAACAGCAGCATTGCCCACAGGGCAATAATTCCGGATTTTTTCATAATTATTCGATGGGTTTGTCGATTGGTCCAAATATAGTAATAAAAGGCCGCCGTGATGCCTTTTTGTATGATAATATATAAAATCTGGAAGATTAGGATTAAATCCGGCAAGGTAAATAAAGGTGGAGCGGCTGCGGCCGCCCCACCTTTAGACATTTGATTCCGGTAACTATTTAAATTTTAGCGGTCCGCCGCCCCGTCCCCGGCAGCCCGCACATCTGCAAAGAGAGACGTACTTTTCACCTTGTAAACAGGTATATCCTAACCTGAGATGTACGGTATCGTACTATCGGTACAGGCAATTACACCACCAAATACGGCATCGCCGGGCTCACCACGGTGGGCAGTAGACGCCAGAGCCGGGCCGAAATTTTACGCCCACTTCACCAGCGCGAAGTCCATCCGGTGCGGCAGTTTATCGTTCTTCGGGTAGACGCGAACCGCAAGGTCGAAGGTTCCCGTGCCAGAGGGCATCATCTCGAGGTTATAGGTGGCGTTGCTGCCGTTCTGCCCCACGAATTTAAGCGGGTGGCGTTCGCTCACCTGCACGTCCGAAGCGTCGTTTATCTGCTTGGCCATCACCAGTTCCACGCCGATATCTTCGGGTCTCAGCCCGTCGATATCCACCACGACCTCAACCGTATACGGCGAGTCGAGCATCACAGCCGCTTTACCCATATCGGACTGGTTGACGCTCACCACGCGCACCTTGTCCCACGCGTTGCTCACCTTGCGCTTCCATGCGGCGATTTCGCGGGCGAGGGTGAAGTCGTTGGCCGTAACCAGACGGTTATGCTCGTAGAGCTTGCCGTAGAACCGCTCCTCGTAATCGCGGAGCATCCGGTTGGTTGTGAAGTTCGACGCGATATCCGAAATACAGTTCTTCATGCTCTGTATCCACTGGTGGGGTACGTTGTCGAACGTGCGGTTATAGTACATCGGCACTATCTGCTCCTCGATGGTGGTATATATCATCTCGGCGTCCAGCTGGTTCTGGAAGTTCTGGTCGGTGTAGGTCCTCTCCATCGGGAGCATCCATCCGGCCCCCTCCTTGTAGCCTTCCACCCACCAGCCGTCGAGCACGCTGAACTGCATAACTCCGTTCATCACGGCCTTTTCGCCGCTGGTTCCCGAGGCTTCGAGCGGACGGGTGGGCGTGTTGAGCCATATATCGACACCCTGCACCATCTTGCGTGCCGTATCCATATCGTAGTTCTGGAGGAATATCACCTTGCCCGCGAACTGCGGCATCGCCGACACCTCAACGATGCGTTTAATCAGGTCCTGACCCGGTTTATCGTTCGGGTGCGCCTTCCCGGCGAAGACGAACTGCACGGGGCGTTCGGGATTGTTCACTATCTGCTCCAGCCGCTGAAGGTTGGTAAAGAGAAGGTGGGCACGTTTATAGGTTGCGAACCGGCGTGCGAAACCAATCGTAAGCACGTCCGGGCGCAGCGAGTCGATTATCCTCACAATCTGCTCGGGGGAGGCGAAGAGCATCTGCTGCGGGTCCGTCAGGCACCTGCGGATATGGCGGATAAGTTTCTCCTTGAGGAACATGCGCTCTTTCCACAGTTCGTCGTCGGCGATATCGTGCACCTTCTGCCATGCCGGAATATCGTAATCCTTTTGGGTAAACCCTTCGGGGAAGTAGCGCAGGTAGAGTTTGCGCAGGTTCGGCGCGGTCCAGGTCGGGAAGTGAACCCCGTTGGTCACATAACCGATATGCAGCTCGTCCTTGAAGTAGCCCGGCCACATGCCGCCGAGGATATCCTTGCTCACCTCGCCGTGAAGCCAGCTCACCCCGTTCACCTCCTGCGACAGGTTCGATGCGAGGTAGCTCATCGAGAACTTCTCGTTCGGGTCGTTCGGGTTGACGCGGCCCAGATTGATAAACTGGTCCCAGGTGATATTGAGCCGGTCGGGATAGTGCGACATGTACTGCCGTATCATCGACTCGGGGAAGGCGTCGTGGCCCGCCGGTACCGGCGTATGGGTCGTGAACAGCGACGAACTGCGCACCACTTCGAGCGCCTCGCTGAACGAGAGTTTGGTCTTGTTCACCAGGTTACGGATGCGTTCGATACCTATAAGCGCGGCGTGACCTTCGTTGCAGTGGTACACGTCCTGCTTGATTCCCATGGTATTCAGAGCGCGGATGCCGCCGATTCCGAGCAGGAGTTCCTGCTTGAGTCGGTTCTCCCAGTCGCCACCGTAAAGGTGGTGGGTTATGGTGCGGTCCTCGTCGAGGTTGAGGTCGTGGTCGGTATCGAGCAGATAGAGGTCCGTCCGACCCACTTCGCATTTCCAGATACGCGCGGTCACCGTGCGGCCCGGGAACGCGAGAAACACCGTGCTCCAGTTGCCCTCCTCGTCCCTCACGGGAGTGATGGGCAGCTTGGCGAAATTCTGCGGCTCGTAACCGGCCTCCTGCTCGCCCTGAGCCGACAGCTTCTGGGTAAAGTAACCGTAACGGTACAGCAACCCCATGGCTACCATCGGGACGTTCTTGTCGCTGGCCTCCTTCAGGTAGTCTCCCGCAAGGATACCCAGCCCCCCGGAGTAGATTTTGAGCGAGCTGTGCAGGCCGTACTCCATACTGAAGTAGGCTATCTTCGGGCCTTTGGCGGTCTTTTTCTCCGCCATATAGGCGTTGAATATCTCGTACACGGCGTCCATCTTGGCGAGGAACTCCTTGTCCGCCTCGAGTTCCCTGATGCGGCCGAGGCTCAGCCGGTCCAAAAGGACTATCGGGTTGCGTTCGCTCTCGGCCCAAAGCTGCGGGTCGGCATATTCGAACAGCTCATGGGCGCCGGAGGTCCACGACCACCAGAGATTGCGCGAGAGCACCTCTAGCGGGTGCAGCCTGTCGGGCAGCGACTTCTCGATCATTATCCGGGTCCACGTCGGGGTGTTGCTCACCAACTGCTGGCGCACGAAATTTATCTGTTCGTAATGCGCCCCGCCGCCCTCGTATTTGACCTTATTTGTACGCGATACCGAGTTGTCTATCGCTTTGTTGTAGGCCTGCCAGTAGTACTCCACCAGGTTCTTCCACAGGGCGGTCTTCGATATCTCGAGCGCCGATGCGCGGGCCTTGGTGTAGGCCTTGGCGTCCATCGCGGCGTAACGTTTTATCTCCTCGGCTATCTGGTCGATAACGTAGCCGTCGTTGTCGTCGGTCCTCTCGATTACGTCTATTCCTTCGTGGCCCGCATTATGGCGGTCCACCCAGAGACCGAACCCGGCAAGGCTCGTGGTCACGGTCGGCACAGAGAAGGCCACGCTCTCCAGAGGCGTATATCCCCACGGCTCGTAGTAGGATGCGAATACGGTAATGTCCATTCCGGCCAGCAGGTCGTAATATGGCAGGTTGAATATCCCGTCGTCGCCGTTGAGGTACGACGGTACGAAAATAACCTGTACCGATGAATCCGCGTGGGTAAGGACGCTTCCTTTCATCGCCTCCACGATAGGGTCCCATCCCGCAAGGTAGTGCGTGGTATGTTTATAGAGGGACGTATCTATCGGACTGCCGTCGCGCAGGTGGGCCTGAAGGTCACGGCGAGGGCCGTTGTTGCCTGCCGGAACCGTAATGTAGGCCAGCACCGGACGGTCGCCCGCATCGGCGGCCACTTTTTTCAGCGATTCCAACAGAACGTCGATGCCCTTGTTTTTAAACTCGTAGCGGCCGCTGGTGCCCACTATGAGCGGGTCCTTCTCGTACTTTATGCCGAGGCACGCTTCGGCCACCCGTATCATCAGGCCGCGGGACTCCTTGCGCTTGGCTTCCAGCTCCGCCCCTTTCCAGACGATATCGTCCTCGAAACCGTTCGGGGTAACTATATCCACCTCCTTGCTGAGCAGGTATTTGCATTCGCGCGCCGTAATATCGCTCACCGTGGCGAAGCAGTCGAACTCGGCCGCCGCCGTCTTTTCCAGCGAATGTTTGGCGACAATGTTGTATTTGCGGGCGGAATCGTCCGGGATAAAGCGCGGCAGGTTGCTGTAAAGCGGCTGGCCGTTACCGGCCAGGGTGCGGCCGAGGATGGTGGCGTGGGTGGTGAATACCGTCGCCATGTAGGGCGAATATTTCTGCAGGTAAAGCCCGCCGCTCCCGGTCATCCATTCGTGGAAGTGGGCGACGACCCTGTCCGTAGACGAGCAGAACGTCTCGATATAGCTCTCGATAACCTTACCGGCCGCATAGCCGAACAGCACCGGCTCAATATAGTCCCACTGGCCGCTGATAGAGTCCACCCGGTAGGTTTCCCACATGAATTTCAGCACGTCGTCCTTCGTAGCGAAGAAAGAGGAGAAATCGACCAGCACCGCAAGCGGACTGCCCTTTATCTTCCAACGGCCCACTTTGATACGGATACCTTCGTTATAGACGTGCTGGCGCCACGCCTTGAGCAGCTCGGTATCCTCCTCGAACTCGGGGTTGGCCTCCTCCCGGCTTACGTCCGGGCCTATAAGTATATACCGTTCCGGGCCTACGGCTTCGAGCACCGAAAGGGCCTTGGTGGCGATAACGGTATGTATACCGCCGACTTTATTGCATATCTCCCAGCTCACTTCGAACAGGTAGTCGGGCTTCGGAAGGTCTACGGGATTATTCAGCTTCTTCTCCATTTTAATTCAAATTGCGCCTGCCGGCTCCGGCTGCGGGGTTATAAAAGCAGGCTTGTGATAATTCTAATTTTTAACCGCCGGAATCGTAAAGTTAACATTTTTCCACTGGAATTTTTTATACAAGTTCAGATTTAGAGTAACATACTGTGAACATTACGATTAGCAGCGACGGTGTTCGTTTGTGTACGGATTCAGACTTCGCCCGAATCCGGGTCCTTCGGCGGCAGTTTACGGGACGCATGGCAGGGCGAGGGTACACAAATTGAAAGCCCCGGCCACGGGCAGTTCCGCATCCGGTACCCGATATCCGGCCGACGATGTCGGTTTCCGCACCGGTTACAGCGAAGACGGGAATTATTACTAATTTCACACCGTACAAATATTTATTCTCTGACCATGAAAAAATTTGCCGTTTTGTCCGTCCTCCTATGTTTCGCCCTTTCGGCCGGTGCCGTATCGCCCGAAACGGTCGGGTCGCTGATTGACGATTTCGATAATCCGTCCCTGCGGGACGACTTCGCCCGGGGCGTGCGGCAGGTGGCGGGCCAGTGGCGCGATAGCGACGGGGACGACGAGGAGTTCCGGCGGTTCTGCTACAACAGTTTTATAACCGACAGCGAGGAGAAACGGCATGTATTCGAACGCATAAGCTCATACCTCGAGTCCGTTTACGGCTACTCGACCGATATGGCGGTGCGCCTCCAGTGGTATACCACCGTCGACGAGGGACCGGAGTACGAAATCGACCGGATGTTTACGGCATACGACCCCGGCAGGCATTTAAAGGACGATATGTTCCGCAATAAAACGGCGTTCTACGTCGGCCTCAATTTTCCGGAAATCCCGCTCGAAGAGAAGAACGCCCTCGGTGGAGACCGTCTCGCATGGGCTTACGCCCGCCTGGGCGACGTATTCGCCCTGCGCAACCCGGAAGGAACGGGCGAAACCGCCTCCGACGCCTATGCCCGCGGGGAGATCTATATATCCAGCTACAATATCTACATGGGCCGCCTGGTGGACGAACGGGGACTGAAGCTCTTTCCCGAAGATATGGTACTCCTTTCCCACTGGAACCTTCGCGACGAAATAAAATCGAACTACGGCCGCACGGGCGGGCTGGAAAAACAGCGGATGGTGCTCCAGGTTATGAACCGCATCGTGTCGCAGGAGATACCGCAGGCCGTAATAAACTGCCCGCTCTACGAGTGGAACCCGTACAGCAACGAAACTTTTCTGGACGGGAAGCCCGTACGGCTCGAACCGGAAGGGGCGGAGCGATACCGGCGTGTGTTGGACAATTTCCACGAACTGCGCCGTTACGACAAGCCGGGCGAAAATGCCATTGACCGCCACTTCAACCGCGATATGGAGATAAGCGAGGCGGAAGTTGTGGCCCTGCTTACCGGTTACCTCGCGACCCCGGAGCTGAAAGAGGTGGGCAACATCATCACCCGCCGCACCGGCCGGCCGCTCGAAGCGTTCGATATATGGTACGACGGATTCAAAGCACGCAGTAACCTCGACGAGGATACACTGAGCGAAATAACCCGCGCCCGATATCCCGATGCGCAGGCCCTCGAGGAGGACCTTCCCAATATACTGCTCACTCTCGGCTTCACTCCGGACAGGGCGCAGTACATTGCCGCCCGTATCGCGGTGGACGACGCCCGGGGCTCCGGCCACGCCCTCGGCGCCGCCCGTCGGGGCAGCCGCTCGAGGCTTCGCACCCGTATCCCCGACTCCGGTATGGACTACAAGGGCTACAATATCGCCGTCCACGAGTTCGGGCACAATGTGGAGCAGACCGTTTCGCTCTACGACATAGACTATTACATGCTGAGCGGGGTGCCCAACACGGCGTTTACCGAAGCTCTCGCCTTCGTTTTCCAGAAGCGCGACCTCGATATTCTCGGTATGGGCGGCGGGGGAGACGAGCAGTCACGGGCGCTCGATATCCTCGACAAAGCGTGGAGCCTGTACGAAATATGCGGGGTATCGCTCGTGGATATACGGATGTGGCAGTGGCTCTACGCCAATCCCGACGCCACGGCAGAAGAACTAAAACAGGAGGTCATGAGGATCGCCCGACAGGTCTGGAACGACTATTACGCGCCCGTGTTCGGCACCCGTGACGAGACGATTCTCGCCGTCTACTCCCATATGATAAACTATCCGCTCTACCTCTCGGCCTACGCATTCGGGCAGATAATCGAGTTCCAGTTGGAGAACTACCTCGAAGGCAGGGACTTCGCCGCCGAGGTGGAACGGATATTCCGGCAGGGGCGGCTGACCCCGTCGGCATGGATGCTCGGCGCCACCGGGCAACCCCTCTCGGTGGAACCACTTACCGCGACTCTGCGGAAAGTAGTGACCGCCAACCGGGATTGACTTCCGGCCCGGCGGACCGCTGTGGGTTGCAAAAAATCACCGCCGAAATGCTTTCGGCAGCATTTCGGCGGTGGTCTTTTTATATATTCCGGAGGAGGAGAACCGCTATCGGGCCGTATTACTCTACCCGCAGTGGCCGTTGGCGATAAGATACTCGGCTATCTGAATAGCGTTAAGGGCGGCACCTTTGCATATCTGGTCGCTCACGCACCAGAAAGTGAGCCCGTTGGGATTTGTCAGGTCCTGTCGGATACGCCCCACATAGACGGGGTCATGCCCGGCCTGAAACAGCGGCATCGGGTACTTTTTGGCCGCAGGGTCGTCCATCAGGACGATTCCCTCCGCGTTGCAGAACGCGTGGCGGGCCTGCTGGACGGTGACCGGCTCTTCCGTCTCCACCCATATATTTTCCGAGTGGGCCCGCTGGATGGGTACACGGATACAGGTCGCGCTCACCTCGATATCGGAGTGCATTATCTTGCGTGTCTCGTGGTACATCTTCATCTCCTCCTTCGTGTAGCCGTTGTCAGTGAAGACGTCCACCTGCGGAATCAGGTTGTTGGCGAGCTGGAAGGCGAATTTTTCGACCTTCGGCTCCCGGCCGTCGCAGATGGCGCGGTACTGCTCGTCGAGCTCCTGCATGGCCGCCGCGCCCGCTCCGCTGGCCGCCTGGTATGTCGAAACGTGTACCCGCACGATATGCGATAATTCCTCTATCGCTTTCAGGGCGACGACCATCTGTATGGTGGTGCAGTTAGGGTTGGCTATCACCCGGCGCGGCGGATTCACCGCGTCGCGCGGGTTCACCTCCGGCACTACGAGGGGGACGTCGTCGTCCATTCTGAAGGCGCTGGAGTTGTCTATCATAAGTGCTCCGTGCTTGGTTACGGTCTTCTCGAACTCCTTGGAAGTGGAGGCCCCCGCCGAAACGAATGCTATGTCTACCCCCTTGAAATCGTCGTTATGCCGAAGTTCTTTTACGGTTAGGCCCTTCCCGCGGAAGGAGTAACGCGAACCCGCACTTCGGGCCGAACCGAACAGTACCAGTTCGTCCAGCGGGAACGCCCGCTCGTCCAACAATTTCAGCAATTCCTGCCCCACGGCACCGCTCGTGCCGACTATCGCGACTTTCATCTCTTATTATTATGGTTTGAGTTTGTCGAATGCAGGCGCAAAGGTAATAAAAACGGTCTATTCCCCTGTCACCGGCATATTATCCGACGGGAACTTCACGGAATAAATAAGGTGCTCCAGTTGGCGCAGGTAGTTCCGCTTGGGTTTGTCGGGCGAGAATACGTAAAAATCGAACGTCACCACCCGGCGCGTATCGGTGTCCAGCGTGGAGTAGCTGACGAACGGACCTCCCATATAGTCCCCGGCCACATCCCAGAATCCGCGCATCTCCGCCCAGTAACGGCCGTTGTCGAGGCGCAGGTGGGTAAGCTCGGGTTTGTAGTCCTCGTAAACGTAGGTGGTCATGTGGGACCCGGGGTTCTCGCCCGGTATCAGGGCCGTGAACTTGTTACGGTAATAGAGCAGCGAGTCCACCGTGAAATTCTCCCGGTCGGTGTACGGGTAGCTGTAAATCACCGCCCCCTGGCTTGCCGTCGGGTACTCGAACGAAATCCACATAAAATCGTCCAGCGAATTGCGGACCTTGTAACCGTAAGGAAGGTCGACCTCCGCGCCGAATTTCTCGAATATCTCCCTCGGGACGTTCTTGTCGCCGTGCTGCCGGTTGTAGTCCATATCACGGTCCCGCTCGGCGGCTTCGAGGGTGTTCGTAAGATTTTCGCGGTATTCCGACATGTAGGATATAACGGTCTCGTTGTCCGGACCTGCGAGGTTAATCACTATCTGCGGCTGGGCGTATACGTCGTACTGAGCCACAAGGAACGGCTCTGTATACTCCGGGTCGACCGTAACAATCATAATATTACGGTTTTTCCTGTGAAGGTCCGTAAGGGTGATTATCCGGTAGACGTCGAAAATCGGCTCGTAGGAGTTGATATGGGCCACCGGTTCGAGGAGAATCGACCTCAGGGTATCGCCCAGGGCGCCCTCCCACCGGGCATTGTCGCACACCAGCACCAGTTCGTAGGCCGACCCGATGGAGCCGGGTTTATATTTCCTCTCTTTATCGTTACAGGACCAAAACCCCGCGCAAAGCAGGCTGACGGTTATATACACTAAAAACTTTTTCATATCACTATTGTATTATACGGACAGACAACTACAAATATATCTCTTTTGACAAATACTTTGGCAAAAACCGGTAATCATTTTAACTTTGCGGCGGGCCGGGTCGCATTCGTAACTTGCGGCTCCGGCCGGTACCGGTCCGCACAATTCAAACCCTGCCACCGAAAAAATGCTGTTCAGACCGCCATCGTTCCTCCGGAAACTCATGCCTTCCCTCGTATGGGAACTGGAGGGGGAGGGTAAGGTATTCCTCACGTTCGACGACGGTCCCACTCCCGGCAATACCGAGTGGATACTCGAAACCCTCGGCAAATACGGTGCCCGGGCTACGTTCTTCTGTCTGGGCAAAAATGCCGAGCAGCACCCCGAAACATTCCGTAAGATACTCGATGCCGGGCATGCCGTGGGTAACCATACTTACAGCCACCAGAAGGGCTGGCAGATGAGTCTGAGGCGGTATGTCGAGGATGTGGACTTTGCCGCCCAGTTTATTCCCGGGCAGTTGTTCCGCCCGCCGTACGGGCGTATAAAACCGTCGCAGGCCCGGGTGCTCGGCGAACGGTACGATCTGATTATGTGGAACATACTCAGCAGCGATTACAGCCCCTACGTCTCCCGGCGGCAGTGCGTCCGCAACGTTACCAAGCATCTCTATCCGGGGGCTATCGTGGTCTTCCACGATTCGCCCAAATCGAGCCGGAATATGCGATACGCCCTACCCCGCGTGATTGAGTTCATTCAGGAGAAGGGCTGGGAATGCGCTCCTATCGAACTATAAAACTTCCGCAGGATGGAAAAACTCAAGGGTATTATTGCGGTCACGGGTGCGAGCGGCTCGCTCTACGCGCGGCTGACAATCGGGGAACTGCTGAAAAATCCCTCCGTGGGGGAGCTTGCGGTGGTCGTCAGCCCCAACGGGAGGGCGGTAGCGCAGCATGAAGGTGTCGCGCTTCCGGATTCGGCGGCGGATAGCCGGTTGCGGTATTACGCTCACGACGATCTGTTCGCACCGCCCGCCTCCGGGTCCGCCCGGTATGACTTTATGGCCGTGGTGCCGTGCAGTATGGGTACCGCCGGGAGGATAGCCGCAGGTATTTCGGACAGCCTTATCGGCCGGGCGGCGGACGTAATGCTCAAGGAGCGGCGGCGGTTATGCCTCGTGGTCCGCGAGACCCCGCTCTCGCTCATCCACCTGCGCAACCTTACCTCCCTGACCGAAGCCGGGGCGGTGGTACTTCCCGCCAGCCCTTCGTTCTACTCCCGGCCGGGCGACGTGAAAACCCTGTGCCTTACGGTCGTCCACCGGCTGTGCGACCTTCTTACCGGCAGTTCCGCGGGTTACAGGTGGGGCGGGCCCGACGGCGACAGGGGTTAATATGACTACCCCGGCGGAGGTCGGCGACGGTTGAATATGCGTCGCGGGTGAGTGGGGTGTAACGGTATTTTTTCTAATTTTGCAACCTGAACAATAAAATAAACCAATAAAATGGCGACAACCGCAGATATCAAGAACGGAATGTGCATAGAGCTTAACGGCAAAACATACAGTATCGTGGAGTTCCAGCATGTAAAGCCGGGCAAAGGTCCCGCCTTCGTCCGCACCAAACTCAAGAACCTCGAGAACGGCCGCGTGGTGGACAATACATTCTCGGCAGGGGAGAAAATAGAACCGGTAAGGGTCGAAAGGCGTCCCTACCAGTTCCTCTACGACGACGATATGGGGAGCAATTTCATGCACACCGAGACCTTCGAGCAGATATCCATCGACAAGGCCCTAATCAACAATGCGGATCTGATGCAGGAGGGCCAGATTGTGGAGGTGATGTTCCACACCGAAAAGGAGACGGTGCTCTCGGCCGAACTTCCTCCCATCGTGGAGATGGAGGTGACCTACACCGAGCCGGGCGTGAAGGGCGATACGGCATCGACCAACTCCCTCAAACCCGCCACGGTAAACACGGGCGCTACTATCCGTGTCCCGCTGTTCATCAACACGGGCGAAAAGATACGCGTGGATACCCGCACCCGCGAGTATTACGAGAGGATTAAGCAGTAAATTCTGCCCGCGCAATCCGGCTCCGGCCGGTTCCATTTAATGTCTACTTCGATTCGAATATATACCTCGGTATTATGAAAAAAGCTGTCATATATCTCCTTTCGGGTTTCGCGGCCCTGTTGTTCCTCCGCTCCACGGTATCATGTTCCGGGGGGAGAGTACCGGAAACGCCACAGGTAAGGAACGTTATCTATATGATAGGCGACGGGATGGGTCTGGCACAGGTATCCGCCCTGATGCTGGAACACGGATTCGCACCGATAAATATGGAGAGGGCGCAGGCGGTGGGCCTCGTTAAAACCTACTCGGCCAATAACCGCGTCACCGATTCGGCGGCCGCCGGTACGGCCCTCGCGGCGGGAACAAAGACCAACAACAGCGTACTGGGTATCGACCCCGAAGGCAACCACCTCGAAAGTGTGATGACCAAAGCGCTGCGGGCCGGGTTCGGCACCGGTCTGGTGGTGACCTGCCCCATCACGGATGCGACCCCGGGGGCTTTCTACGCCCATGTGGCCTCGCGCCGCGAGTACGAGACCATCGCCGCACAGCTGGTGGAATCGGGTATCAACGTCTTTATGGGCGGCGGCCGCAGGCTTTTCAACGACCGTGAGGACGGCGTGGACCTCTACGCCGACCTGCGCGAAAAAGGGTATACGGTAGTGGAGCAACTCTCCGAGCTCGACGAGACCCATGACGGCCGTGTGGCCTGCCTTATCGACGAGTTCTACCCGCCGTATGCCGGTCAGGGCCGCGGAGATTACCTGCCGAGGGCCGTCGCCAAAACCCTCGAGATACTTTCTAACAATTCCGGCGACGGTAAGGGTTTCTTCCTTATGATAGAAGGCTCGCAGATAGACGGTGCCGGGCATAAGAACGATATCGAAAACGTTCTGGGCGAGATGCAGGATTTCGACGACACGGTGGGCGTCGTGCTCGACTTCGCCGACCGGAATCCCGGTACGCTCGTGGTCATCCTTGCCGACCATGAGACGGGCGGGCTGAGCCTCGTTCCCGGCGATGCCGATTTCGAGCGCGGCGAGAGCGGCGTATCGGCCAGCTTCGCCACCGGAGGCCACTCCGCCATCCTGATACCGATGTTCGCCTACGGTCCCGGAGCGGAGAATTTCACGGGCGTTTTCGACAATACCGAAATCCCCGGTATAATCGAGTCGCTGATTCTTCCGTAAGCTCAATCAATATCGTTTCAGGCCTTTAGTTCGTCAGGGACGACAGCAAAATTTCTAAGATAAGGCAAACGGCCGGGGTTAATCATCCCGGCCGTTTCGTTTCTGCCCTTCTCTCTTCTACGATTAATACAGCTGCCCCTGATAGTAGTCGTTATCATCCAAGTGCCGCTCCAGCAAGGCCAGCAGCCGGTCGTTTCGGATAAGCCCGAAATTCGGCCCGGCATGGTAACGGGGCGGAGCCTCGCCCGCAAACCTTTCTATAACCAGATCCGGCCGCAGACGGCGGAGTATCTGGGCAAAAAATCGGATATATTCGTCGAGAGGTTTGAAGCAGAACAATCCGGGTTCGGCCTCGTATAGGCGGCACATTTCCGTGCCCTTGAAAATCTGTAACTGGTGGAATTTCACCGTCGTGAGCGGCAGGCTGTTTATCGCGGCCGTCTGGTCGAGCAACATCCGGTCCGTCTCGCCCGGCAGGCCGAGTATAAAATGCGCCCCGGTATGGATGCCGCGCCTGGCCGTGGATTCGATTGCCCGGCGGGCGCACTCGAAATCGTGGCCGCGGTTTATGGCCTTCAGCGTGATATCGTAGCACGACTCCACACCGTATTCGATGGCGACATATTTATCACGGGCCAGTTCGGCAAAAAAATCGAGCTTCGCTTCGTCCACGCAGTCCGGCCGTGTTCCCACGATTATACCCGCAATACCGGGTAGGGAGAGGGCCTCGGAATAGATCTCCCGCAGGCGCCCGAGCGGTGCGTAGGTGTTGGAGAACGACTGGAAATAGGCAAGGTATTTTTCGGCCCGGCGGTACCGGTTGCGGTGGAAGTCGATTCCCTCCTTTATCTGCCATGCCACCCCGGCCCCGGTCATGCAATACGAAGGGGTGAATGCGGCATTGTCACAGAACGTACACCCGCCCGACCCGACGGTACCGTCCCGGTTAGGGCAGGTAAACCCAGCATTGACGGTAACCTTTTGCACCCGGCCGCCCAACAGCCTGCGGAAATACGCCGCGTAGGAATTGAACCTGCGGTCGTCGCCCCACGGGTATTTTCCGGATTGTTCCATAATCGCAGCAGTTCGGTTTTTCAGCTGACCCGGGCCCCGCATCTAAGCGGTACGCAGCGCCTCGATAAAACCGGGGAAAATCTTCCAGAGGTGTTCGGTCTGAAGCCACAGCTCCCGGGCAAGGGACTCTTTCGACGGGCGCTCCTTCTCGATATCGGTAAGGTAAGGCTCGTCCACCGGATGCTCTTCTGAGGTAAATTCGTCGTAATAGGTGGCAAAATTTTTTTTGAAATGGCGCAGTTCCCCGGCCGGTATAGTCCCGCTGCGGCGGTATTCGCTCCACAGGGCCAAAAGCTCCTTATCGGCATACTTATCGCTCACATCGTTTATCACCTCGTCGAACAATTCGTAGTCCTCCAGAGCCACATAAGCGTAGGCGAGCCTTTTGGAAGCATCCAGATGGTCTTCCGGGTCGAGTTCGAGCAGCATCTCCAGCATGGCCGCGCACATCTCGAAATCGCCTATCAGGAAGTGGTCGATAGCCGAGAAACTGAGCAGCAGCATGGCGTCGCGGTTATTCCCGTCGTCCCACTCCAACTCCATATCGGTACTGTCCGGGATAAGCTCCATCAACTGCTGGAACGCCTCGAACCGGGTGTTGCACGCCCCTTCGATATCACCCTGCTCCTCCTGCTTCTGCGAGCGGCCGAGAGCCTCCCCGAAGTCGCACGGGATACCGGTCCCGTCCTGCGTGTATATAATCCGGAACGTATTGTCCGGCGTGGGCCTAAGCTCCGCTCTTTTCATCTTTCCTTGTCTTGGCTATATAAAACCCGTAAACGATGGCGGTAAGTACCCCGCCAAGCGCTGCCCCGGTCCACCGGCCGAGGCCCATCATCTGCGGCGAGGTGAACAGGTAGTCGGCCGTTATGAATGTCATCACCAGCGCGGGTAACAGTGCCAGTAACGGTTTCTTTCCTTTACGGCGCAGGTAAACGGTTATCATCCAAAGCGTAACAGCCGCGAGCGTCTGATTCGCCCAGGCGAAATAACGCCAGACCACATCGAACTGCACCAGCGTGATACCGAAACCCACCACGAACAACGGGATGCAAATATACAGCCTTTTGCGCAATGACCGCTGTTCCAGACCGAGGAAATCGGCAATAATAAGCCGCGCGCTCCGGAATGCCGTGTCGCCGGAAGAAATCGGCGCGGCGACGACTCCCAGCAGCGCCAGCACGGCCCCGGCCCGGCCGAGCGTGGTATTGGCAATCAGGTCCACAGCCCACGCGGCATTGTTACCGTTAGCGGCCAGCTGTTCATTGAGCGACTGCACACCCCCGAAGAACGCCATAGCGATTACCGCCCATATCAGTGCGATAAGGCTCTCGGTTATCATAGCGCCGAAAAATACCGGCCGACCCTGCGTCTCGTTCGTAACGCAGCGCGCCATCAGCGGCGACTGGGTAGCATGGAAACCCGATATCGCCCCGCAGGCGATCGTAATAAAGAGGGTGGGTATTATCGGGTAGTCGGCGGCGTCGGGCTTCATATTCGTCAGACCCGTCAGCTCCGGGATGGAGTAGCTGCCGGACAGCAGCACCCCGAATATCCCGACGGCCATAAATATCAGTGCCGCGCCGAACAGCGGATATATACGTCCGATTATCTTATCTACCGGAAGCAGGGTCGCAAGGATATAATAGGCAAGGATTATCCAGACCCAGAAATTTGGAATGCTCACCGTTCCTATTTCCAGCGCCGTAAGGCCCGATAAATTGGAAAGGATATCAGCAGGACCAAGCATAAACACCGCCCCGACAAGTACCATCAGGAATACCGAGAAAGCGCGCATAAACTGCTTCACCCCCGTACCGAGATATTTGCCCACTATCTCCGGCAGGCTCAGCCCGTCGTTGCGCAGTGAAATCATTCCGGCAAGATAGTCGTGCATAGCCCCGAAAAAAATTCCGCCCAGCGTAATCCACAAAAAGGCCACCGGTCCGTAAGTGGCCCCGAGAACCGCACCGAATATCGGCCCGAGTCCGGCGATATTAAGCAGTTGGATAAGGAATGTCTTCCACCGCGGCAGCGGAACATAATCTACTCCGTCGAAACTCCGCTCCGACGGCACCGCACGGCCCGGGTCCGCACCGAATACCTTTTCGAGGTACCTGCCGTATGTGAAATAGGACACGGTCAGCAGCAGGAAACAGACGGCAAAAGTTATCATCCGGGTCAGATTTTCCGGGCCAAGATAATGATTTTTAGTAAAAATTTATCATATTTGCAGCCTGCAAAGCGGTCCCGTACCGCTCCGGCCGCAATAGCTCAGTTGGTAGAGCGTTTCACTCGTAATGAAGAGGTCGCGAGTTCAAGTCTCGCTTGCGGCTCTGAAAATCAGCGATTTAGCTTTTCGGCTTGTCGCTGATTTTTCTTTTCGAGGGCTGAAATGGAGGTTTTCGGGCGGTTTGTTTACCCGAATCTTTACTCATCTCCCTACGGCAACAATGCCTTTTCATACCGTTTGCTCATTCGTAATGAGACGAGTTATCAACATAGATACCTGTCAGCGAAAAAAAACCAACGTATGTCGGCAATCATTCTTTTAGTGATAGTGTAGACGTCGCACATATCGGCATCAACTATCCTATTGTAATGGCAATGTGTTTGAAACGATTAAAACGGGCCGATTTTTGGAGAAAAGGAAATTAGGTTATACTTTTGACCCCGGAGAGATGGCAGAGTGGTCGATTGCGGCGGTCTTGAAAACCGTTGAGGTGCGAGCCTCCGGGGGTTCGAATCCCTCTCTCTCCGCTACTTTTTTGCAATAGATTGACAATCAATTTGTTGTAATGGTGTTTTTAAAAAAAGGGACTAAATCGGGGACTAAAACCTGCTTTATTCCCTATTTTTTTATAAAATTATGGTAATAAAAGAACACTCTTTGGACTTCGCCACTTTAATAGAAAAAGAGGCCAAAAGTATAAACCTACAATTCGAACGGTCAAGTTTAGAGGGCAAGAATTGTTCACAAGATATTGCTGACCGAAGAGAGGGAGCTGTACAACAATTCTTAAA